>NZ_JBMDKF010000016.1:0-145797 GCF_057809575.1 Azospirillum sp. FG154
GCAGGGCGGCTTCGATCTCGCCCAGCTCGATGCGGTGGCCGCGCAGCTTGACCTGGAAGTCCCGGCGCCCGACGAAGCGCAAGGCGCCGTCCCACCCCCGGCGGACCAGATCGCCGGTGCGGTACATGCGCGCGCCGGGCCGCGAGCCAGGTTGCGCGGCGGCGAAGGGGTCGGGCAGGAAGGCGGAGGCGGTCAGGCCGGGGCGGGCGTGGTAGCCGCGCGCCAGCCCGTCGCCGCCGATCCACAACTCGCCTTCCGCCCCCGGCGGCAGCGGGTTGAGCGCGGCGTCGAGGACATAGAGGCTGGTGTTGTCGAGCGGCCCGCCGATGGGGACGGCGCTTTGCCCGTCGGCCACGCTTTCGACCGGGGCGGCGCTGGACCAGATGGTGGTTTCGGTGGGGCCATAGACGTTGGTCAGGCGCGCGCCGCGCCGCAACAGGCGCTCGGCGAGGGCGGCGGGCAGGGCCTCGCCGCCGGTCAGGGCGCGCAGGCCGGTCCAGGCCGGGCTGTCGAGTTCGGCGAGCATGGCCCAACTGGCGGGGGTGGCTTGCAAAACGGTGACGCGGTGGCGGTCGAGCAGGCGGAGCAGGGCGGCGGGGTCGCGCTGAGCGGTCTCGTCGGCCAGCACCACGGCGGCGCCGGCGATCAGCGGGGCGAAGATCTCCAGGGCGGCGATGTCGAAGCCGATGGTGGTGACGGCCAGCCAGCGGTCGGCGGGGGTCAGCGGCGTGACGTCGGCCATGGCGCGCAGCAGGTTGGACAGACCGGCGTGACGCACGGCGACGCCCTTGGGCCGTCCGGTGGAGCCGGAGGTGAAGATGACGTAGGCGGTCTGTTCGGGATGGGGTGTGGCGGGGAGCCAACCGTCATCCTCGGCGTCGCGCCCGTCGCGGATGAGGGCGTCGGGGGAGACGGTTTCGACTTCCCCATTCTGGCTGCCGTCGCCGCGCGCCAGGATCAGGCGGGGATTGGCTTGGTCGAGGATGTCGGCCAACCGGCTTTCGGGCTGGGCGGGGTCGAGGGGGACATAGGCGGCGCCGCTGAACAGCACGCCCAGCAGGGCGACGACCAGGGCGGGGCCGCGCTCTAGCCGCAGGGCGACGCGGTCCTCAGGCCCGACGCCGCGTTTGCGCAGACCGCGCGCCAGGGCCAGGGCGCTGCGGGTCAGCGCGCCGTAGCTCATCGGGCCGACGCTGGTTTCCAATGCGAGCGCGTCGGGCGCGCGGGCGGACTGGTCGAGGATCGCCCGGCCAACCCACCAGCCGGGGTGGGCGGGCACGGACGGGCCTTTCTCCACCCCGTCGGCGGGAACCGGAAGGGCGCCGACCGGGCGCGCGTCGTTCTCGGCCAGCGCCGTCAGAGTCTGGGCGAGGCCGTCCAGCAGAGCCGTCACCAGGGCGGGCGCGATCCGCCGCTCGTCGCGGCCAACCCGCAGGGTCAAGCCGCCACGCGGCATGATGGTCACGGTCAGCGGGTAGTTGGTCCGCTCATAGGCGGACAGCGGCGTGAGGCGAACCCTGGCGCCGATTTCCCCGCCATCGCCCATGCCTTCATTTTCAAAGACGAGCAGCGATTGGAACAGGGCTTGTCCGCGCGCCAGACCGGCGCAGCGCTGAATGTCGGCCAGCGGCGTGTGTTCATGCTCGCGCGCCGCCAGCGCCCGGCGCTGCGCGCTGTCCAGCAGGGACGCGACGGTTTCGGCGGGTTTCAGCCGAACCCGCACCGGCACCGTGTTGATAAAGGCCCCCAGCATGCGGTCGGCTCCGGCCAATCCGGGCGGACGTCCGGCGGTGGTCATGCCGAACAGAACGTCGTCGGCGCCGGTGTGGCGGCCCAGCGTGATGGCCCAGGCGGCCTGGATGACGCTGTTCAGCGTCACCCCGACCCGCCGGGCCAGCGCCCGCGCGCCGACGGCGACGCTCTCGGGCAAGGGGTGGTCGGTCAAGCGGAACTCAGCCCCTTGCGGGCCGGTCGGGAAGTCCGGCAACGGCGACGCGTCCGCCAGTTCCGCCGTCCAAAAGGCGTGATCGGCGGCGGCGTCCCGTCGCGCCAGCCACGCGAGATAGGCGGCGAAGGGCGGGCGGGGGATGGGGGGCGGCGCCCCGGCCCCCAGCCGGTTGCGGTAGCGGTGGAAGACGTCGGCGATCAGCATGGCGGTTGACCACGCGTCCACGATCAGGTGATGGCGGCTCCACAACAGCCAATGGCGGTCATCGGCCAACCGCAGGATCCGCAGCCGCATCAACGGCGGTTCGTCCAGGGCGAAGCCCGCCGCGCGGTCGTCGGCCATCAGGCGGCGCAAATCCGCGTTCCGGCGTTCGGGCGGTCGGGTGGACCAATCCTCCAACGCCCAAGGGAAACGGGCGGAGGGCGCGACGGTCTGAATCGGCGGGCCATCCGCCGGCGTCGTGAAGCCGGTGCGCAGGATGGGTTCGGCGTCCACTGTCTCCTGCCACGCCGCCGCGAAGGCCGCCGGATCCAGCGCGCCATCAAGCTGAACGGCGGTCTGATTCACGTACAGCCGTTCCTCAGGGGCGGCCAGCGCGTGCCACAGCATCCCCTGTTGCAACGGGGTCAACGGACAGGAGGATGGCGGCGGCAGGAGGGCGGATGGGCCGGAGGAGTCTTCGGCGGGGGCGCTGTCCAGCAGGTCGCCCAGATGGTCGAGGAAGCGGCGGGCGGTCGCGTCCACGAACGGCCCTTGCGGCAGATTTTTCGGAAAGGCCCAGACCACGGACAGGCGGCCCTCGCGCAATTGCGCGGTGACGTCGATCAATTGACGGCGGCGGCTGTCGGGATGGCGGGCTTGCCCGGCCCCGTCGGGGATCAACCGCCAACCGCCCGCCTCGCCGGGAACCTGTCCCAGATAGTTGAAGGCCAATTGCGGGTGCGGCGGCAGCCGTTCCCCAACGCGCAAGTAACGCAGCAGGCCATAGCCCAAGCCGCGCCCCGGCGCGGCGTCGCGCTGCCGTCGGATGGCGCCGGGTTGCGCCGGATCGTTGGTCAGACGCACCGGGTATCGGCTGGTGAACCAACCGACGCTGCGGCTGGGGTCCAGGGCGGACAGCGCGCTGTCGCCGAAGGCGTCCGGCTCGCGGCCATGGCCTTCCAACTCGATGACCAGATCGGCGCGATTTTGCCATTCGCCCAAGGCGCGGGCGAGGGCGGCGAGCAAGGTCGCCTCCACCCCGTCGGGCTGGCGCAGCAAGACGGCGGTTTGCTGGTCGTCCAGCGTCCGTTCGACCCGGCGCAGGCCCGACAGCGTGCCGGGATCGGCGCCGCGCGCCAATTCGCCCCAACCGGGATGATCGGCCAATTCGCTCCAATAGCGGCGGGCGGCGTCCAGCCGGTCGTCGGGGATGGCGGACAGGGCGGCGGTCCAGGCGGCGAAACCGTCGGCGGGCGGCGGCAAAACCGGGGTTCGGCCTTGGCGGGCGTCCTCATAGGCCGCGCGCAGATCCGCCGCGATGATCCGCCAGGACACGCCGTCCACCACCATGTGATGGGCGACCAGCAACAGCCGGGCCTCGCGCGCGGGCGCTTCCAGGGCCGTTTCCAGGGCCGGGATCAGAACGGCGCGGAACAGCGGGCCGTCGCGCAGGGACAGGCCGCTGTGGGCGGCGGCGATGGCGGCGTCCACCGCCGCCTCGTCGGAGCAGGGGACGACGGCGAAAAGCCGGGCGTCGCTCGCTTCCGTCGCTATGGCCAACCGAGGCTCGTCGCCCGCGTCGGTCTGGACCAACCGGGCGCGCAGCATCGGTTGACTCGCCACCAGGGCGTGAACCGCGACGCGCAGGGCGGTCGCGTCCACCCCCTCCGGCAGGGCCAGCATCACCGCCTGATTCCAATGGTCGGGATGAGGTTGCGGCTGCTCAAGGAACCAGCGTTGGATCGGCGCCAAGGCGACGGGCGCGCCGTCGTCGGCGCGCGGCGGCGGGGAGGCGGTGGTTGCGGCGGGATCGACGGCGCGGACAAGGTCGCGGAACAGCGGTTGTTCAAAAAGATCGCGGGCGGTCAGGCGCACACCTTGGCGCGCGGCCAGAGCGATCAGCCGCAGCGCCATGATGGAATCGCCGCCCAACCGGAAGAAATGATCGTCGTCGGCGATGACCGGACGGCCCAGCAGCGTGGCCCAGAGCGGGCGCAGGATGGCGGCGGCTCCGCCGTCGCCGTCTCCATTGGTGGGAGCGCTGGCCGGAGCGTTGACGGCTTGCGGTTCGGGCGCTGGCGGGCGCAAGGCGGCGGCGAGCAGGGCGGGGGTTGGGTGTTCAAACACCTGCCGCGTTGTCAGGCGCAGCCCGTCGGCGGCGGCGCGGGCCAACAACCGCAGGCACAGGATGGAATCGCCGCCCATGCGGAAGAAATGATCGTCGGGTCCGCAGGTCGGTTGCCCCAGGATCTCCGCCCACAGCCGTTGCAGACGTTCCAGCGTGGGGTCCGTTGGGTTGGGGGCCGTTGGATTTGGGTCCGTTGGGTTGGGCGATGGCGTGGCGGTTGGTTCCGCCCTGTCGCTGACGGACGCCGCCAGCAGGCGCGCGGCCTCCGCCTTGTCCAGCTTGCCGTTGGCGGTCAAAGGCAGACGGTCAACCCGGCGCAGCGCGCTCGGCATCAGCGGATCGGGAACCAGACCGGCCAATTCGGCGCGGATCGAGTCCGCGTCGCGCGTGGGCGCGGCCACCAGCGCGCCCAGGCGCGCGCCGTTCGGTCCCTGGTCAACCAGGATGGCGGAATCCTCGACCCCGGCGAGACCGGCCAGAATGTGGCGCAACTCGCCCGGCTCGACCCGGAAGCCCCGGATCTTCACTTGATCGTCGGCGCGCCCCAGAAGGGTCAGCGATCCGTCGGGGTTGCGCCGGACCCGGTCGCCGGTGCGGTACATGCGCCGACCCGACAGCCACGGGTCGGGCAGGAAGCGTTCCGCCGTTTGGCCGGGGCGGCGGTGATAGCCGCGCGACACCCCCAGCCCGCCAAGGAAGAGCTCGCCCACGGCGGCCCCGGCGACCGGCTCCAGATCCGAATCGAGGACATAGGCGCGGGCGTTCGCCAGGGCGGGGCCGATGGGAAGAGCCTCCGCGCCGTCTTGCGCCGGATCCAACCATTGAGCGGCGGCGCCGATCGTGGTTTCCGTCGGTCCGTAATGGTTGACGATCCGCAAGCCGGGGGCGAGACGACGCAACCGGGCCAACCCCGCCGGGGGTAGGCTCTCGCCGCCCAAAATCAAGCAGCGGCGGGGCAGCAGCCGGGCCGGGTCGCCGACCGACAGCAGGGCCAGCAAATGACCGGGGACGATCTTCAGCGCGTCAACCGGGTGTCGGGCGAGATGGTCGGCCAAGCCCGGCGGGTCGGTGGACAGCTCCGGCGGGATCAAGCTCAGGCGCCGCCCGGTCAACAGGGCGCCGAAAACGCTGGTCAGGCCGAGATCGGCGGACACCGTGGCGATGGTGGACAGCCGGGCGTCCGGCGGCAGGTCCAGATGGGGCATGACCGCGTCAACGTAGGACAGCAGGTTGCCATGCGTGACCGCGACCCCCTTGGGCGTTCCGGTCGAGCCGGAGGTGTAGAGCAGATAAGCGATCCGGTCCGGCGCCGTCAGAACGGGCGGCGGCGGTTCGCAAGGTTCCTCGGCGTGCGTCAGGTCGAGCCAGCCCAGCGTTTCGGGCAGCCAGAGCGGGCGTTCGCCCGCCCCCACCGCCACCGTCGCCCCGCTGTCCGCCGCCATCCAGGCCAAACGGGCGGCGGGCAGCGCCGGATCCAGCGCGACCCAGGCCGCGCCCAGCCACCAGGCGGCGATCACGCCGTCGATGTGCGCGCCAACGCGCGGCAGGACGATGGCGACCATGCCGCCCGCCCCGCCGCCCGCCCCGCCGCCCATGGCGCTCAATCTTGCGGCCAACCCGCCCGCCCGCGCGCGCAGCGCGGCGTAAGACGTGGTGACGCCGGACTCCTCCAGCGCCACGGCGTCGCCGGGTTGCGCCAACAGCCGGGTTAGCGCGCAGCCGTTCGGCGCCGTGGGCGCGGCGGCGGACGGCGGCGGGGCCAGACGCTGGAACAGGGCGGACAAGGGCCGGTCGATCAATCCGGCCAGATCGTCCAGGGCGCCGATCAGGTCGGCCATCATCCGCCGGGCGGTCAGCGGATCGACGCGGTCATGGTCGAGCAGCAGGTCAAAGCGCAGAGTCTCCGACGGCACGATTCGCAGAGTCAGCGGGTAGCTGTTGCGGACCTCGGTCGTCTCGCGGGTGAAGGTCAGCCCGGTGGCGTCGGTCGTCTCGCCGGGGGGCAGAGCTTCGGATACGATGATGCTGTGGAACAGCGCGTCGGGCGCGCCCGCCCAATCGCGGATTCGGGCCAACGGCGCGTGCCCATGATCGCGGATGCGCGCCGCCTGCTGCTGCACCCCGTCGAGGAAGGCGGCCATCGGCTGCGCCGCCGCCGGACGGATCCGCAGCGGAACCGTGTTGATGAAGGTTCCCAGGCAACGGTCGGCGCCGGGCAGATCGGCGGGGCGTCCGGCCAGCGTGACGCCGACCGTCAGATCCTCCACCCCGGCGTGGCGGGCCATGACCAGCGCCCACAGGCCCTGAATGACGCTGTTCAACGTCAGCCGCCGATCACGGCACAGCGCGCGCAGGGCGGCGCTGGTCGCCGCGCTGACGGCGTGCTCCTCCGTGTGGTGGCCCAACCCGCTGGCGAGGCGGGCGCCGGGAAGCGGCGCGGCGCCGGGGAAATCCGCCAACTCCTCCCGCCAGAAACGGGCGTCGGTCGCGCCGTCGCGCTGGTCCAGCCAGGCGATGAAGTCGCGGTAGGGAACCGGCGGCGGCGCGGCCGCGCCGTCCGCGCCCGCGCGCAGGGCGGCGTAGTGACGCAAGACGTCGGCGGTCAGCAGCGGCAGGCTCCAGCCGTCCATCACCAGATGATGGATGGTCCAGACCAGTTGGAAGCGGCGGGCGGCGGTGCGCAGGACGGAGCAGCGCAGCAGCGGCGGGCGGTCCAGCGCGATGGCGGCGCGGTCCTCCCGCGCGATGCGGTCGAGCGCCTCGGCCCGCTCCGTCGCGTCGGCGTCGAACAGGCTTTCCCAGCGCAGGGCGAAGCGCGCCCGCCGCAACACGATCTGGCAGGGGGCCGACAGCCCATCGGCGAGAAAGGCGGTGCGCAGGCTGGGATGGCGGTCAACCACCCGCTGGCAGGCCTGCTGCAACAGATCGGGGTCGAGCGCGCCGTCGCAGCCCAGGGTGGTTTGGCTGACGTACTGGCCCTCCTCGCCGCCCAGGCTGTGCAGCAGCATGCCGCGCTGCATCGGCGACAGGCGATAGACGTCCTCGACCCGCGCCAGCGGGTGGCGGGCGGCGATGAGGTCCAAATCACCGGGGGCGAGATCGGCCAGCGGGAAGTCGGCGGGGATGGCCCCGCCGGGACCGGGGTCGGCGCACAGCGCGGCCAGCGCCGACAGTTCGGCCAGCGTGTCGGCGGCCAGACGCTCCACCGTCGCCGGGTCGAGAACCTCTCCGGCGGCTTGCCAACTCATGGTCAGGCCGCGCGGACCAACGGAGGCGTTGACCTCGATCAACCAGGGCAGGGCGTTGTCGGGCGCGCGGAAATGGCCCAACGGTTCGGGCGCGCGGCGGAAGGCGCCGGCCCGCTCGTCGAAGCGGCCCAGATAGTTGAACAGGATCGGCGATTGGATGGCGAGACCGTCGCGATCCCAGCGCAGCAGGTACGGATCCTCAGCTTCCGGCAAGGCGGCGAGCGCCGCGCGGGTGGACAGCAGGGCGGCGCTTAGGCTGTCCGGCGCGTTTGTTTCCAGCCGGACTGTTTCCAGCCGGACTGGGTGCAGTCGGGTGAACCAGCCGACGGTGCGTCCGCTGTCGAGCGGCAGCAGGTCGCGGCCATGGCCTTCCATGAACAGGGTGACGTCGGTGGCGGTCTGCCCCGCGCGCGCGCGCCACGCGGTCAGGGCGCGGGCCAGGGCGGTCAGGCACAGCGCTTCCGGGCCGGTGCGGAAGGCGGTGGGGGCGTCGTGGGTCAGACGGCGCGCGGCCTCGGCGGGCAGGGTGACGCTGTGGCGGATCTGGCGGCCAACCTTGCAGCCGTCGGCGGGAAGCGGGTGGTCGAGCGGAAGCGCGTCGGGCGGGCGCCGCGACAGGCTGGCCCACAGCGGCGCCGGGGCGTTGGGCAGCGCCGCGCGCCGTTCCCCTTCGGCCAAGGCCCAACGGCGGAAGGAAACGGTCGGATGGCGGGCAAGCGCGGCGGGATCGCGCCCGGCCTCGGCCTCGGCGTAAGCGTTGGCGAGATCGTCGAGCAGGATCCGCCACGACACCCCGTCCACGGCGAGGTGATGGGCGACCAGCAACAGCCGGTCGCCGCCGTCGGGCAGCCGCAGCAGGGCGGCGGCGAACAGGCGTCCCTCGGCCAGCGACAGGTTGCTTTGCGTGTCGGCGACCTCCGCGTCGATGGCCGCCGGGATCCGGGGTTGCGAGTCCCTGGTCACGGCGACGACGCGCAGCGACAGCGGGCGCGGCGTGGCGGGAATCTGTTGCGTCCAGCGTCCGTCAACGCGCCGGAATTGGGCCGACAGCGTGGGGTGACGGGCCAGAACGGCGGTCAACGCGGCGCGCAGGGCGGCTTCGTTCACCGGCGCGTCGGCGGTCAGCAGAACCGCTTGGTTGTTGTGGTCGGGAACCGCCGGTTGGCTGTCCAGCCACCAGCGTTGGATGCCGGTCAGCGGCGTTGGCCCGTCGCTGGGAACGACGTCGGCGGCGGCGGCCTCGGGCGGGGCCGCGTCGAGAATCGTCGCGTGGGCGGCCAGCGTGGCGATGGTCTGATGGCGGAACACGGCGCGCGGCTCGAACAGCAGGCCATGGGCGCGCGCCTGGGTCGACAATTGCAAGCTGATGATGGAATCGCCGCCCAACATGAAGAAATTGTCGTTGACGCCGACGCGCTCCACCCGCAGCAGCGCGCGCCAGAGCGCCGCCAAGGTCTGTTCCGCCGCGTTGCGCGCGTCGCCGCCGCTGTCGGGCGGTTGCGGCTGTGGCAGGGCCTTGCGGTCGATCTTGCCGTTCTGGTTGATCGGCATGCGGTCAAGGGTGAGGAGGACGGCGGGGATCATGTGGTCGGGCAGGCTGTGGGCCAGGGCGGCGCGGGCCTCGTCCGGGGTGGGGGCGGGGGTGTCCGCCGGGGGGACGATCCAGGCGGTGAGCCAACTCGCCGCGCCGTTGGCGCTGGTGGAGGCGGCGACGACGGCCTCGGCGACGCCGGGCAGGGCGGTCAGGGCGGCCTCGATCTCGCCCAATTCGACGCGCTGGCCCCGGATCTTCACCTGGAAGTCGGCGCGCCCGAGATACTCGATGGCGCCGTCGGGGCGGTGGCGGGCGAGGTCGCCGGTGCGGTAGAGGCGGCGGTGGTCGGGGCCGTCGGCCATCAGGTCTGCCAGCGGGTTCGGCAAAAAGGCCGCCGCCGTCAGGCCGGGCCGCCCGAGATAGCCGCGCGCCAGCCCGATTCCGGACAGATAGAGTTCGCCCGCGACGCCGACCGGAACCGGGTTCAGCGCGCCGTCGAGAATCCAGGTTTGGATGTTGGCGATGGGGCGGCCAATCGGCACGGGGCCTTGCGGCTCGGCCCGGCAATCCCAGGCGGTGACGTCGATGGAGGCCTCGGTCGGGCCGTAAAGATTGTGCAGTTCGGCGGGCAGGGCGGCGAGGCAGCGGTCGCGCAGGGCGGCGGGCAGCGCCTCGCCGCTGCACAGCAGGCGGGTCAGCCCGGCGCAGCGGCCCGGCTCCAGCGCGTCGAGGAAGACCTGGAGCATGGCCGGGACGAAATGCAGGGTGGTGACGCCGTGCGCCTCGATCAAGGCGGTCAGGCGGGCGGCGTCGCGATGCTCGCCGGGTCCGGCCAGCACCAGCCGGGCGCCGGTCATCAACGGCCAGAAGAACTCCCAAACCGACACGTCAAAGCCGTAGGGGGTCTTTTGCAACACGGCGTCGGCGGGGGAGAGGCGGTAGCGGTCCTGCATCCAGCGCAGCCGGTTGAGCAGTCCGGCCTGCGGCACGCCAACCGCCTTGGGCCGCCCGGTCGAGCCGGAGGTGAACAGGGCGTAGGCCAACTGACCGGGGGCGACGGGCCGGTTGGGGAGGTGGTCGGGTTGGCCGTCGGCGAGCGTGGCGTTGGCGTCGAGGATGGCCACGGTCAGGCCGGGATCATCCGGCAGTTGGGCGCGGTGGCGGCCTTGCGTCAGCGCCAGCGCCGCGCCGCCATCCTCCAGCATGGTTTTGAGGCGGGCGGCGGGGTGTTCGGGGTCGAGCGGCAGATAGGCGCAGCCCGCCTTGACGGCGGCGTGGATGGCGACGACCAGCTCGGGGGAGCGGTCGAAGCAGAGCGCCACGCGGTCGTCGGGGCGGCAGCCCTGGGCGATCAGCCAATGGGCCAGCCGGTTGGACCGGCGGTCGAGCGCGGCGTAGCTCAGCCGCTCGGTCCGGCCATCGGCCTCCCATTCCAGCGCGACGGCGTCGGGGGTCCGCGTCGCCTGTTCGCTCAGCAACCGCCCCAGCGGCGCGAAGCCGCCGAGATCCGACGCCGTCGCGTTCCAAACCCGCTGGCGCTCAAAATCGCCCGGCGGGAGAGCCGCCAGCCCGTCGAGCGCGCGTTCCGGCGCCGTCAGCAGGGCGTCCAGGCTGCGCAGGCAATGGTCGGCGAAACGCTCGATGGTCGCCGTGCCGAAACGGGCGGTGCGGTGCTGAAAGGACAGGGTGAAGGCCCCGGCGGGGGCGCTGACGAACAGCGAAAGGTCGAATTTAGCGCTGCGCTCGGGGATCGGCAGGACGGTCGCCGTCACGTCGCCCAGGTCCAACGTCGCCCGGTCGCCGCCGCGCAGGTAATTGAACATGGTCTGGGCCAGCGGCTCGCCCTGGCTGTCGCGGGCGGGGCGCAGACGCTCGACCAGAATCTCGAACGGCAAGGCGCTGTGGCGCTGGCCGTCCAGCACGGTCTGCCGGGTCTGCTCCAACAGCGCCAAGCCGGTCACGCCGGGCGCGATCCGCGCCCGCATCACCAGCGTGTTCATCATCGGCCCGACCACGCTTTCCAACGCCGGGTGCAGGCGTTCGGACACCGGCGTGGCGACCCGAACATCGTCCTGCCCGCTCCAGCGCGACAGCGTCCAGTGATAGGCGGTCAGCAGCAGGATGTAGGGGGTGATCCGCCGTTCCGAACAGAAGCGCGCGATCCGTTCGACCGTCGCGCGGGGCAGCGGGCGTTCGACGCGCGCGCCGTCATTCTCCGCGCTGGCGCCGTTCGCGGTCGGGTCTTGCGGCAAGGTCAGCGTCGGCTGGTCGGTTCCCAGCGCCTCGGTCCAATAGGCCAGCAGATGGTCCTGCCCGCGCGCGTCCAACCGTCGCCGCCGCCACGCCGTGGCGTCCACATGCTGGACGGCGGTCGGTCGGTCGGCAAGGCTGTGGTTGGCGTAGAGCGCCGCCCAATCCTGGGCGAGGATCTTCAGGGATTCCTCGTCCACGATCATGTGATGGAAGGTCAGCAGCAGCCGCGCCCGATCCGGGGCTGCCCGATCTGGCGACTCCCGATCCGGGGCCGCGCGGACCAGCAGGGCGCGGAACAGCGGCGACCGCGCGTCCATGACGAAGGGCCGGGTCATCGCCGCCGCGATCAGCGGCGCGGCGTCGGCCATGGCCGCGTCCTGGATCTCAAGCGGCGCCGCAGCCTCGTCGAGATGGTCGATGACGAGGTCGCCGTCTTCCTCGCGGGCGTGGCTGCGCAGAATCTCGTGCCGGTTCATCAGGGCGTCGAGACTGCGGGCGATCCGTCCAGAATCGATGACTCCCGACAGCTCAAGCAGCAGATTGACGTTGTAGCGCGAATCCGTCGGGTCGAGCCGTTGCAGCAGCCACAGCCGCCGTTGCGTCGGGGACGCGGCCATGCCGGGCTGGCGCGGCAGGCGGGGAATGATTGGCTCCTCATCGCCGCCGCCGCGTTCAAGCCATGTCAGGATGTCGGCCTTGCGCGCCGCCAGCCGGTCCCGCAGATCGGCGCTCAGCGTCCCGGTCGGCGCGTCCACCACCAACCGCCCGTCGCGGGCGGACAGACGGATTCCCTGCCGGTCGAGGGAGGAGAGAAGCTCTTCGAGGCTCATAGCTCAAACCGTTCATAGCTGGCGCCGTCGGCGGGCGCGGTGTCATGGGAGGCGGTGTTTGGGGAGGTCGCGCTTGGGGAGGCCGTGTTGGGAGGAACGACCGGAAGCGCGTCGATGTGGGCGGCGAGATCGCGCAGGACGGGGTGCGCCATCACCGCGATCAGCTCGACCGGGCGGTGGAGCCGGTCGCGGATGCGCGCCGCCAGACGCGGGGCCAGCAGCGAATGCCCGCCCGCCAGGAAGAAATGCGCGTCCCGGCTGTCAATCGGGTGGCCGAGAAGCTCGCTCCACAGGGCCGCCAGGGCGGTTTCGGTCTCGCCCTGGGGCGCGTCGCCGCCGCTGTCGGGCGGTTGCGGCTGTGGCAGGGCCTTTCGGTCGATCTTGCCGTTCTGGTTGATCGGCATGCGGTCAAGGGTGAGGAACACGGCGGGGATCATGTGGTCGGGCAGGCTGCGGGCCAGGGCGGCGCGGGCCTCGTCCGGGGTGGGGGCGGGAATGCCCGCCGGTGGGACGATCCAGGCGGTGAGCCAACTCGCCTCGCCGTTGGCGCTGGTGGAGGCGGCGACGACGGCCTCGGCGACGCCGGGCAGGGCGGCCAGGGCGGCTTCGATTTCGCCCAGTTCGACGCGCTGGCCCCGGATCTTCACCTGGAAGTCGGCGCGTCCGAGATACTCGATGGCGCCGTCGGGGCGGTGGCGGGCGAGGTCGCCGGTGCGGTAGAGGCGGCGGTGGTCGGGGCCGTCTGCCAGCGGATTTGGCAAAAAGGCCGCCGCCGTCAGGCCGGGCCGCCCGAGATAGCCGCGCGCCAGCCCGATTCCGGACAGATAGAGTTCGCCCGCGACGCCGACCGGAACCGGGTTCAGCGCGCCGTCGAGAATCCAGGTTTGGATGTTGGCGATGGGGCGGCCAATCGGCACGGGGCCTTGCGGCTCGGCCCGGCAATCCCAGGCGGTGACGTCGATGGAGGCCTCGGTCGGGCCGTAGAGGTTGTGCAGTTCGGCGGGCAGGGCGGCGAGGCAGCGGTCGCGCAGGGCGGCGGGCAGCGCTTCGCCGCTGCACAGCAGGCGGGTCAGCCCGGCGCAGCGACCCGGCTCCAGCGCGTCGAGGAAGACCTGGAGCATGGCCGGGACGAAATGCAGGGTGGTGACGCCGTGCGTCTCGATCAAGGCGGTCAGACGGGCGGCGTCGCGATGCTCGCCGGGTCCGGCCAGCACCAGCCGGGCGCCGGTCATCAGCGGCCAGAAGAACTCCCAAACCGACACGTCGAAGCCGTAGGGGGTCTTTTGCAGCACGGCGTCGGCGGGGGACAGGCGGTAGCGGTCCTGCATCCAGCGCAGCCGGTTGAGCAGGCCGGCCTGCGGCACGCCGACCGCCTTGGGTCGCCCGGTCGAGCCGGAGGTGAACAGGGCGTAGGCCAACTGACCGGGGGCGACGGGCCGGTTGGGGAGGTGGTCGGGTTGGCCGTCGGCGAGCGTGGCGTCGGCGTCGAGGATCGCCACGGTCAGGCCGGGATCGTCAGGCAGTTGGGCGCGGTGGCGGCTTTGCGTCAGCGCCAGCGCCGCGCCGCCATCCTCCAGCATGGTTTTGAGGCGGGCGGCGGGGTGTTCGGGGTCGAGCGGCAGATAGGCGCAGCCCGCCTTGACGGCGGCGTGGATGGCGACGACCAGCTCGGGGGAGCGGTCGAAGCAGAGCGCCACGCGGTCGTCGGGGCGGCAACCCTGGGCGATCAGCCAATGGGCCAGCCGGTTGGACCGGCGGTCGAGCGCGGCGTAGCTCAGCCGCTCGGTCCGGCCATCGGCCTCCCATTCCAGCGCGACGGCGTCGGGGGTCCGCGTCGCCTGTTCGCTCAGCAACCGCCCCAGCGGCGCGAAGCCGCCGAGATCCGACGCCGTCGCGTTCCAAACCCGCTGGCGCTCAAAATCGCCCGGCGGCAGGAGGGACAGCAGCGATTCCACCGTTTGCTCCGGCGCCTCGGCCATGTGGGTGAGGATGGTCATCAGCGTGTCGGCCATGCTGTCGGCGATGGCGTCGTCAATCACCGCGCGGTCGGCGGTGATCCGCAGCGTCAGCCCCTCGCGCGGGATCAGCACCAGGGAGAGCGGGTAGTTCGTGCGCTCAATGGTCCGTTCCAGCGTGGCGCGCAACGGCCCCTCGCCCGATCCGGCGGGCAGCGGGTAATTCTCGAACACCAGCAGCGTGTCGAACAGCGCGTCGCGGACGGGGGCCGCCGCCTGAATCTCGGTCAGCGGCGTGTGCTCGTGGTCGCGGGCGTCGCTCATCCGCCGCTGCACGGCGCGCAGCAGCGCGTCCAGCGGCTGGCGCGGGTCGATGCGGACCCGCAAGGGGATGGTGGTGATGAACAGACCGATCATGCGGTCGGCGCCGGGCAGATCGACCGGACGCCCGGCCCCGACGACGCCCAGAATGACGTCGTCGCGCCCGGTGTGGCGGGCCAGGGCCAACGCCGCCGCCGTCTGGCACAGGGTGTTGACGGTAACATGGGCGCGGGCGGCCCGCGCCTTGAGCGCGGCGAAGCGGGCGGGGGACAAGGCCGTTTCGCGGTGATGGGCGCCGCCGTCGGGGGCGCCGCCGCGCGGCAAGCGGGCCGGTTCGGTCACGTCGCCTACCTGTTCGGCCCAATAGGCGCGCCCGGCGGCGGGATCGCGGCGGTCCAGCCACGCGATGAAGTCACGGTAGGGCGGCGGGCTGTCGATGACGGGGGCCTGTCCATGGAGCGCCGCGCGGTAGCGCTCCGCCACCTCGCCCATCAGGCGGGCGGTGCACCAGCCGTCGGCGATCAGATGGTGACGGGTCCAGATCAGCGCGTGGCGGTCGGCGGCCAACCGCGACAGCGTGACCCGCATCAAGGGCGGTCGGGTCAGATCCAGCCCGGCGGCCAGATCGCGGTCGGCCTCCCGGCGCAGCGCCTCCGGCCCGGAATCGGTCGCGCTCCAGTCCAGCGAACGCCAGGGCAGGGCGGCGTGGGCGGCGACGCTCTGCTGCGGGTCGCCATCCTGCGGCCAGTGGAATCCGGTGCGCAGGGCGGGGTGATGATCGACCATCGCCTGCCAGCAGGCGCGGAAGCGTTCCGCGTCCAGGTCGCCGTCCAGCCGGACGATCACTTGATTGAGATACTGGCCCCGCCCGGCGTCGGTCAGCGCGTGGAACAGCAGGCCGGTCTGCACCGGCGACAGGGGGTAGCGTTCTTCGGTCGCCGGGTCCGGCTCGACGTCATCACGATGAGCGGCCAGCCGTTCCAGGAACAACTCAGGCAGCGCCGCCATCGACGCGGCGTCGCGGGGCCACGTCCAACGCAGGCGCAAGATTCCGTCTTCGATGACCGTGTCCAGTTCCAGCGCGTGCAGGCGGTGGTTGTCGGGGTGGCGCTGGTTCGGCACGGCGCGCGGCGAGCGGCGGACCGATCCGTCCCCGCCACCGCCTCTGTTGATCTGGCCATGATGGTTGAAGACGACCGGAGGAACCGGGAGGTCGGCGACCTCCGCCGCCGCTCCGTTCGGGCCGTGGCGCAGCAGGCCGAAGCCGCGACCGCCGTCCGGCACGGCGTTCACGCTCGCGGCGATGGCCGCGCGGTTGGCGGCGGGGCTGGCGTCGGCCCGCCAGCGCAGCCGCAGCGGGTAGCGGCTGGTGAACCAGCCCACCGCCGTCGCCTGGGCGCCGTCCAGCCCGTCGCGCCCGTGGGCCTCCATCTCGATCGCCAGCTCGTCATGCCCGCTCCACAGCGCCAGAGTCTCGCAGAGCGCGGCCAGCAGCGCGTCGCGTGGGTTGGGGCCAAGCCCGGCGGCGTCCAGCGTGTCCCGACGTTCGACGCTGTCATGGTTTCGCCACGGGCCTTTCGGGGCGTCGGCGTTGACGGCGCCGTCGAAGGCGCGGGCGAGGATGGCGTCGGTCGCGGCGCGCAGCCCCGGCGCCGCGTCGCGCCAATGGGCGCGGGCGCGCTCCAGCAGGGCGTCGTCGGGCGTGGCGGCGGCGTGGAAGGCGGCGAGCGCCATGGCCGGGCCGTCGCCCGGATCGGGAGGCCGACCCGCCGCGCGGCGCGCGTCCTGCGCGCTGAACAAATCATCGAGCAGGACGCGCCACGACACGCCGTCCACCGCCAAATGATGGATGGAGAGCAGCAGATGGGCGTGGGGCGCCGCGTCGCTGTCGATCAAGGCGGCGCGGATCAAGGGCGGCTGGGCGAGGTCGAATTCCGGTTGCAGCGTCGGCAGCAAGGCCTCCAGCGCGTCCGCCGAGGCGACGCGGTGGCGGGACAGCGGAACGGCCCCCGCCGCCGGGCGCCAGACTTGCGTCCAGCCGCCATCCGGGCCGACGGCGTACGCCATCGACAGCGCCGGGTGACGGCGGACCAGCGCGTCAAGCGCGGCTTGCAAAGCGTCGGGCGCCACCGGCTGGTGAAGCTCCAGCAGGATCGACTGGTTCCAATGGCCGGGCCGTGGTTGGCGCTGGGCGAGGAACCAGCGTTGGATTGGGCGCAGCGGCACGGGCGCGGCGGAGTCCAGGATGGCGCGCGCGGTGGACGGCGGCGCCGCGCGATCCAGGGCGGCGGCGGCGGCGCGCGCGGTGGGGTGGTCGAAAACCAGCTTCGGCGTCAGGGCCAACGCTCCGCGCCGCGCCTTGGCGGCGACCTGAAGGCACAGAATGGAATCGCCGCCCGCCGCGAAGAAATCCTCGTCCTCGCCCAGATCGGGGCGGCGCAGGGCCTCGCGGAACAGGTCCAGCACCGCTTGGGTGGTGGGGGTGAGGACGGGCGCGTCCTCGGACGGCAGGATTCGGGCCAGGGCCGCGCCGACCGCCGCCGGGGTTTCCTGCTCGAACAGCATTTTGGGCGTCAGCGGCAGGCCGTCGGCGCGGGCCAGCGCGGCAAGCCGCAGCCCGAGGATGGAATCGCCGCCAGCGGCGAAGAAATTCTCGTCCGGCCCGACCGCGCGAGTCAGCACCCGCGCGAACAGCGCCTGAATCCGGGTGGTCAGCGCGTTGATCGCCCGGTCTGGCGCGGCGGCGCCTTGCGGATCGGCGGCGTGGGCGGCGGCCTCGTCGAGCAGGCGGCGGCGGTCGATCTTGCCGTTGGGCAGCAGCGGCAGCGCGCCCACCAGCCGGATGTCGCGCGGCGTCATGTAGCCGGGCAGGGTGTCGGCCAATCGGGCGCGCAGCGTGGCGACGTCCGGGCCGCCGTCGGTCGCGACCAGGGCCAGACGCGCGCCGTTCGGGCCGGGGACGGCCAGCGCGACCGCCTGGGCGACGCCCGCGCGGCGCGCCTGGGTTTCGATTTCACCCAGCTCCACCCGGAAACCGTTGATCTTCACCTGCCCGTCGGCGCGCCCGAGGAAGGCGACGCCGCCTTGGGGGTTCGCCGCGTTGGCGGGCAGGCGGCGCGCCCGGTCGCCGGTGCGGTAGAGCCGCCCGCCTTCGGCGGTGGCGACGAAGCGCTCGGCGGTCAGGCCCGGCGCGCCGACATAGCCGATGGCCAATTGGTCGCCGCCGATCCACAGATCGCCCGTCGCCCCGACGGGCGTCGGGCGCATCCGGCTGTCCAGCGTGTGGAGGACGCTGTCGCCCAAAGCGCGGCTGAGGTGGGTTTCCTGGCCGGGCGTCAGGCGGTGGATGGCGACGCCGACGGTGGTCTCGGTCGGCCCGTAATGGTTCCAGATCTCCATGGCGGGGGCGAGGCTGGCCAGCCTGTCGAGCAACCCCGCCGGGGCCGCCTCGCCGCCCAGAATCAGGGCGCGGCGCGGCAGCAAACGCTGGGGCGACGGCAGGGCCAGCAGCGCGTCGAGATGCGACGGCACGATCTTCAACACATCGGCGGGGACGCGATCCAGCGCGCGGGCCAGCGTTTCCGGGTCGGCGCATTCGGCGTCGTCGAGCAGGCGCAGCGTCCGCCCGGTCAGCAGCGCCCCCCACAGGCTGGTGAAGCCCAGATCGGCGGCGACGGAGGAGAGCGCCGCCAAGGCCGCCTCCGGCGGCCAGTCCAGCGCGTCGGCGACGCCGCGCGCGTAGGCGACCAGCGCGCCGTGACTGACCTCCACCCCCTTGGGCCGCCCGGTGGAGCCGGAGGTGTAGATCACATAAGCCGGGCGGTTCGGGGCCGGTTGGGCGGGGTTGGCCGTTTCCGGGGTCGTCGCGGCGTCACCCGGTTCGGCGAACGCGGCAAGGTCGAGCCAGACGGCGGCGGGCGGCAGCCAATGCGGCGCGGGGCCGTGGCCGATGACGGCGGCGAGCGCGGCGTCTTCGGCGATCCAGCGCAGCCGCTCGGCGGGCAGGGCGCCGTCCAGCGGCGTCCAGCAGGCTCCGGCCTTCCACACGGCGAGCATCGCCGCCGGTTGAGCCGGACCGCGCGGCAGCAGAACGCCGATCCGCCGCCCATCTTGTCGGCCAAGCGCGCGCGCGATGTGGTCGGCGCGCGCGTTCAACGCGGCGTAGCTCATCGCCCCGTCGGTCCAGCGCAACGCCGCGCGCGCGCCGTCTTGCCGCAGGAAGGCGGTCAGCGCGTCGTCCGTGGCCGCAAGCGCCGCCGGGCCGCGCAGCGGGGTGGATTCATGGCGCAGACGATAGGCGGACAGCGGTTGATCGGCATCCTCGGCGATCTGCTCCAGCAAAGCGGCGTAATCGTCGAGCAGCCGGGCCGCCGTGGCGTCGTCGAACAGCTCGCGGCTGTATTCCAACGCCACGCGCGGGGCTTGGTCGCCGGTGTGCAGACGCAAGGTCAAATCAAAGCGCGCCCGGCTTTTGGGCAGCGGCAGCGGCCGCAAGGCGGCGTTGGCGAGCGCGAGAGTCTCGCGCGGCACGTTCTGGTGGACGAACAGGACCTGGAACAGGGGCGACGCCGGGCCGCCGCGTCGGATCTCCAGCGCGTCGAGCAGCCGGTCAAAGGGCAGATCCTGATGGTCGAACGCCTCGATCTGCACGGCGGTCGCTTGATCGAGAAAGTCGGAAAAGCGGTCGTTCCAATCAAAGCGGTGGCGGATCGGCAGGGTGTTGGCGAAGAAGCCGATCTGATCGGCCAATTCGGGCCGCTGGCGGTTGGCCACCGTGGTTCCCAACACCAGATCGTCGGTGTCGCCGTAACGCCCCAGCAGCAGCGTGAAGGCCGCGCGGGCGACGGCGTAGAGCGTCGCGCCATGCCGGACCGCCAGCGCGGTCAAACCGGCCAGTTGAGCGGCGGGGATCGCCGCCTCGATCTCCGCCCCCTCGTGGGTGCGCTGGGAGGGGGACGGGCGCGGGCGGTCGAGCGGCAAGGCCAGTTCTTCCGGCGCGCCGTCGAGATGGCGGCGCCAGAAGGCGGTTTGACGGGCGCAGTCGCCGCCTTCCAGCCAATCGCGTTGCCAGCGGGCGACGTCGCGATGGCTTAAGCCGATTGGCGCGGTCGTCGCCGACGGCGCGCCTTGCGCGTGACGCTCGTAAAGCTGGGCGAGATCGCGAATCAGGATGGCTTCCGACCACGCGTCACAGGCGATGTGGTGGATCACCAGCAGCAGGCGCCAAACCCCCTCGCCCATCGGCAAAAGATGGGCGCGCAGGGGCGGGTCGCGCGCCAGATCGAACGGGCGGTCGCACAGGGCCTGGAGATGCGCGTCGCGCGCGTCGTGGGCCGGGCCGTTCTGCGTCCAGACGTCCAAGACGTCGGGCCAGCGGGGCAGAACCCGTTGACGCGGCGGCGCGCCGTCGCCATCGCCCGGCTCATACACCGTGCGCAAAATGTCGTGGCGCTCGATCAACCCGTCCAGCGCGCGCCGCAGGGCCGCGACGTCCAGCGCCCCGGTGATCTCCACCAGCGTGGCGAGGTTGTACAGCGCCGTGCCCGGTTGACCGCCGCCGCTCTCGACCCGGTCGATCACCCACAGCCGGGCCTGCCCGCAGGACAAGGGACCGACGGTTTCGTCGCCGTCGGCGATGGCGTCGCCGGAAAAGGGCGCGAGCGGGAGCGACCAACTGTCGACGCCGCGCTCCTCCAACTGGGCGCGGAAGCGGGCGCGCGTTTCGGCGGGCAGCCGGTGCAGGCGCGCGGCGATGGCGTGGGAATCGACCGTCGTCGTCATGATTTATTCCAGATCCGTCAAAAGGTCGGCCATCAGGGCCAGAGCGTCGTCGCGCTGCCGCCGTCCGGTGGACGGCAGGCGCGCGGCCAGGGCGGCGATGGTCGGATTGCCAAACAAGGCGGCCAGTGGAAGCTCGTCGCCGAACTCCCGCCGCACGGCGGCGACGAGTCGGGTGGCGGTGAGGGAGTTTCCGCCGAGCGCGAAGAAATCATCGTCGCGGGCGACGTCCTGAACGCCGAGAAGGTCTTGCCAGAGGGCGGCGAGCCAGTGTTCGACGTCGCCCTGGGGCGGTTGGCGGTTGGCGGCGGCGGGGCGTCCGGGGCGGGGCAGGGCGTCGCGGTCGATCTTGCCGTTGGGGTTGAGCGGCAGGGCGTCCAGCGTCAGCAGGCTGGCGGGGATCATGGCGGCGGGCAGCCGGTCGGCCATCCCCCGGCGCAGCGCCTCGGGGTCGAGGGCCGTTCCGGCGGCGTAGGCGGCGAGGAAGGCGGCGTCGGTTCCGGCGTCCCACAGGCGGACGGCGGCGGCGGCGACGCCGGGCTGGGCGAGCAGGGCGGCTTCGATCTCGCCCAGCTCGATGCGGTGGCCGCGCAGCTTGACCTGAAAGTCCCGGCGCCCGACGAAGCGCAAGGCGCCATCCCACCCCCGGCGGACCAGATCGCCGGTGCGGTACATGCGGGCGCCGGGCCGCGAGCCAGCGGCGAAGGGATCGGGCAGGAAGGCGGAGGCGGTCAGGCCGGGGCGGGCGTGGTAGCCGCGCGCCAGCCCGTCGCCGCCGATCCACAACTCGCCTTCCGCCCCCGGCGGCAGCGGGTTGAGCGCGGCGTCGAGGACATAGAGGCTGGTGTTGTCGAGCGGCCCGCCGATGGGGACGGCGCTTTGCCCGTCGGCCACGGCTTCGACCGGGGCGGCGCTGGACCAGATGGTGGTTTCGGTGGGGCCATAGACGTTGGTCAGCCGCGCGCCGCGCCGCAACAGGCGGTCGGCGAGGGCGGCGGGCAGCGCCTCGCCGCCGGTCAGGGCGCGCAGGCCGGTCCAGGCCGGGCTGTCGAGTTCGGCGAGCATGGCCCAACTGGCGGGGGTGGCTTGCAAAACGGTGACGCGGTGGCGGTCGAGCAGGCGGAGCAGGGCGGCGGGGTCGCGCTGGTCGGTCTCGTCGGCCAGCACCACGGCGGCTCCGGTGATGAGCGGGGCGAAGATCTCCAGGGCGGCGATGTCGAAGCCGATGGTGGTGACGGCCAGCCAGCGGTCGGCGGGGGTCAGCGGCGAGACCCCGGCCATGGCGCGCAGCAGGTTGGACAGACCGGCGTGACGCACGGCGACGCCCTTGGGCCGTCCGGTGGAGCCGGAGGTGAAGATGACGTAGGCGGTCTGTTCGGGGTGGGGTGTGGCGGGGAGCCAACCGTCATCCTCGGCGTCGCGCCCGTCGCGGATGAGGGCGTCGGGGGAGACGGTTTCGACTTCCCCATTCTGGCTGCCGTCGCCGCGCGCGAGGATCAGGCGGGGATTGGCTTGGTCGAGGATGTCGGCCAACCGGCTTTCGGGCTGGGCGGGGTCGAGGGGGACATAGGCGGCGCCGCTGAACAGCACGCCCAGCAGGGCGACGACCAGGGCGGGGCCGCGCTCCAGCCGCAGGGCGACGCGGTCCTCAGGCCCGACGCCGCGTTTGCGCAGGCCGCGCGCCAGGGCCAGGGCGCTGCGGGTCAGCGCGCCGTAGCTCATCGGGCCGACGCTGGTTTCCAGGGCCAGCGCGTCGGGCGCGCGGGCCGACTGGTCGAGGATCGCCCGGCCAACCCACCAGCCGGGGTGGGCTGGGATGGATGGGCCGGACGCGCCGCGCCACAGGGCGGGGGGAGCGCTGCGCCGCGCCAGCGCGTCGAGCGTTGTCGGAGCCGCCGCCGACGCATCGGCCAGCCGGGAGAGCATCGCCTGGAACCGCTCAAACAGGGCGGCGGCGTCGCGTTGGTCGCAGCGGTCGGGGTTGATCCGGCACAGGGCGAGCAGGTCGTCCCCCGGCGTCAGTTGCAATGTCACCGGGAAATGGCTGCGTTCGTCGGCGCGGCGCAGGGCGATGGCGGGAAGCGCCGTTCCGGCGATGGCGGGCAGCGGGTAATTTTCCAGAACCAGCAGCGTGTCGAACAGCGGGCGCGTGGCGTCGAAGCCCGCCGCCCGTTGGATGTCGGCCAACGGCGTGAAGGGAGCGGCGCGCAGCGGCGCGGCGTCGTCCTGAAGCCGCCGCAGCCCATCCTCAATCGGCTCGGCCATTCTCAGGCGGGCGCGCAGCGGCACGCTGTTGATGAAGACGCCGGTCATGCGGTCGACGTCCGGCAGATCCGCCGGACGACCGGCGACGGTGACGCCGATCACCACGTCGTCCCGTCCGCGCTGGGCGCCGATCGCGGCGGCCCAGGCGAATTGCAGCAGCGTCCCCAGCGTCACCCCGGCGCGTCCGGCGCGCTCGCGCAGCCCGTGGAGCAGGGGCGGACCCGCCCGCCACTCCAGCGCGACGGCCTCGCCATCCCCGGAGAGGGCGGGGGGCGGCGCGTCCGGCGGGGCCAGACCGGCGAGATGGTCGCGCCAGATCGCCAGCGCCGCGTCCCTTGGACGGCGCTCCAGCCACGCGAAATAGCGGGTCATCGGTGGAACCGCGCGCGTTGGGGCTTGCCCGGCGTAGGTCGCCAGAAGCTCTTCCAGCAGCAGGGCGGAGGTCCAGCCATCGACCACCAGATGATGGCGCGTCCAGATCAACCAGCCGCGTCCGTTCGGGCGCCGCGCCAGCGTGAAGCGCATCAGCGGCGCGGCGGCCAGATCGAACCCGGTCGCTTTTTCTTCGGCGATCAGCGCGTCGAGCGCCGCGTCGCCGTCCGTCACGTCGATCACGCGCAGGGCGTCGGCGGCGTCGGCGCGGATGACGTTGGCGCGGATGACGAGACGGGGTTGATCCAGACCATCCCACACCGCGTGGGCGCGGGTGATGGCGTGGCGGCGGCGGACGGCCTCCCAGGCGGCGCGCAGGCGGTCGGCGTCCAGCGGCCCGCCGATCTCCAGCACGGTGGCGTTGAGGTAAAGGTCGCGCCGCCCTTCCAACAGGCATTGGAAGAGGATGCCGCGCTGCGCGGCGGTCAGCGGCCAGACGGCCTCGATTTCGTCGGCGGGAATCTGGGCGGCGATGCGGGCGCCGTCGGCGTCGTCGTGGCGGCGCAGGGCGTCGCGGAAGGCTGCGGTCAGTCGCTCTTGAAAGGATTCGTCATACCGTCCGCCCTGAAAGGCGAGGGAGGCGGTCAACCGACCCTCCGTCACCCAGGCGTCAACGGTCACGCCGTTGACGCTGCGGCTGCCGGGCGCGCGCAGGGAGTCGAGCGGCCAGGAATCCAGACGCAGGCCAGCGATGGCCTCGTCGTCGCCGCCATCTGACAAGCCGCCCCCTGACAAGCCGCCGTCCAGCACGCCCAGATAATTGACGCAGCATTCGGCGGTTGGCAGCACGCCGTCGGCGGCCAGCGCCGCGCCGTGGCTGCGCAACGGGGCGGGGATGGCGTCCAGCGTCCGCCGCACGGCGTCGGCGATGCGACCGGGGTCGCGCGGCAGCCGGTCGAACAGAACCGGGAAACGGGCGGTGAACCAGCCGACGCAATCACCCATGCGCTCGTCGCGCCCATGCTCCTCGACATCGACCAGCGCCCAATCGCGCCCTGTGACGTCCCGCCACGCCGCCAGCCACGCCGCCAGCACGCGGTGATGGACGGTCGCGCGCGGTTCGTCGGTCGAGGCGCGCAGCAGCGCCGCCGTGGCGACGGGGTCCAGGGCGACGGCCCGCCGCTCCAACAGGGCGGGTGCGTTGACGTCGGGTCGCCATTCCACGGCTTCGGGGCGGCGGGCGCGGATGGCGTCGGCGTGGGCGCGCGCGCTGGACGCCTCCACCCGCGCCAACGCGTGGGCCTGCTCCGCCGCCCAGCGCCGGTAGCGCGGATCGGGGATGGCGGCGGGCAACGGTTCGCCGCGCGCCAGCCGCGCGCAAGCGTGCCGCAGGTCGCCCAACAGGACGCGCCACGACACGCCGTCCACCGCCAGATGATGGGCGGTGAGGAACAGGGCGCCGCCGTCCGGCGCGTCGGCGCGCTCCAGAAGCAGCGCGCGCAGGATCGGGCCGTGGGTGATCGACAGGCCCCGCTCGGCGGCGTGGCACAGGGCGATCTCCTCGGCCTCGTCGGCGCAACGATGATGGGCGAGGATCGTGGACGCTGGAGCGGCGGGCGGGGCGAGACGCCAGCCGGAATCCTCGCGCCGGTACAGGGTGGTCAGCATCGGGTGGCGGGCCAGCGTCCAGGCCAGCGCCCGTTCCAGATCGGCGGGGGGCGGCCAACGGTCGGCGCGCAGCCGCAGCGACTGGTTCCAATGGTTGGGGTGATCGGGTTGGGTGGCGAAAAACCAGCGCTGCATCGGGCTGAGCAGGGTGGAGAGCGGCTCCTCCGGCGCGACCGCCGCGCTTGGCGGCGCCACGGCCTGCGGCGCCCGTTCGGCGAGGAGGTGGGCCAGCGCGTCCAGGCGCGGCTGCGTGAACAGATCCTGCGGCGTCACCGTCACGCCGCGACGGCGGCATTCCGCCACCATTTGCAGGGCGAGGATGGAATCGCCGCCCAGCGCGAAGAAATGATCCGCGTCGGCCACCCGGTCGCGCCGCAGCACCGCGCCCCAAACCACGCGCAGGGTTTCCAACAGCGGATTTTCCGGCGGTTGGGCGGGCGCGGCCTCGGCGATCAGCGCGGCGAGGCCCGCCAGGGTCGGGGCGCGGAACAGATCCTGGACCGTGAAAACGATGCCCGCGCGGCGGGCGGCGGCCACGGCTTGCAAAGCCAGGATGGAATCGCCGCCCAGCGTGAAAAACCCCTGGTCATCGCCGATGTCGGCGCGGCGCAGGGTGGCTTGCCAGATCCGGCGCAGCGGCTCGATCACGGCGGCGGGGGCGGGGTTGGTCGCCGGTTCTGACGTGGGATGCGGGGCGGTCGCCTCGGCGAAGCGGCGGGCCAGCGCTTGCCGGTCGATCTTGCCGTTGGCGGCGCGGGGCAGACGGTCGATCACGCGCCAATGGTCCGGCGTCATGGCGGCGGGCAGCCGGTCGCGCAGGAAGCCGCGCGCCGCGTCCATGTCGGCCCCGCCGGTCAGGAAGGCGGCGATTTGCCGGTGCCCGTCGCGCTCGACCAGGATGGCGGCGGCCTCGACCACGCCGGGAGCGGCCTGGAGATGGCTTTCCACCTCGGCCAGCTCGACCCGGTGGCCGCGAATTTTCACCTGCCCGTCGGCGCGCCCCAGAAATTGGAACTGGTCGCCGATCCGCCGCACCCGGTCGCCGGTGCGGTAGAGCCGCCCGCCCGGCGTTGGGGAAAAGGGATCGGGCAGGAAGGACGCCGCCGTGTCGGCGGGGCGGGCGTGATAGCCCAAGGCCACCTGCGCGCCCGCCACATGCAGGACGCCAATTGCGCCCGACGGGCAGGGCCGCAGCGCCTCGTCCAGAACATGCAGCCGGTTGCCGTCCAGGGCGCGGCCCAAGGCGACCGGGCCGCCGGGACGCAGAGCGTCGGCGGCGACGCCGACCGTGGTTTCGGTCGGGCCGTAATGGTTGACGATGCGCAGATCGGGGCGGAGAGCGCGCAGCCGGTCGAGCAGCGCGGGCGCTGGGCTTTCACCGCCCAGAACCAGCGTGTGACGGGGCAGCAGCGCCGCCCCGCCGATGGCCAGCAGGGCGGCCAGATGCGACGGCACGATCTTCAACATATCCACCGGATGGCGGGCCAGATGCTCGGCCAGCGCCACGCCGTCGAGGGCCAGCGCCTCGTCCAGCACGCGCAGCCGTCCCCCGTTCAGCAGCGCGCCGAACAGGCTGGTGTAACCAAGGTCGGTCGATGGCGCGGCGAGGCTGGCGCAGACCGCCCCCGACGGCAAGGCCAGCCGGTCCCACGCCGCGTGGGCGTAGGCGGCCAGCGCGCCATGGCCAACCGCCACGGTCTTCGCCGCGCCGGTGGAGCCGGAGGTTTGAAGCCGATAGGCGGTGTGATGGGGGTGGAGAATCGGGATCGTCGTGGTGATTGGCGTCTCCAGCCCGCTGGATTCCTCAGGCGCGGCGCCGTCGATCCAACGGCAGGCGGACGGCAGCCAGTCCGGGCGCGCGCCCAACCCGACGACGGCCTCGCAGGCGGCGGTCGCGCGGGCGAGGCGGTCGGCGGGGTGCGAACGGTCGAGCGGCAAGAAGGCCGCCTTGGCCAACCAGCAGGCGATCATGCCGACGATCTGTCGGGCGTCGCGCGGCAGCAGCAAGCCGACGCAACGGTCGGCGCGTTCCGTTTCGTTTTGGGCGGGGCCGATCCGGTCGGCGAGCGCCGCCGCTTGGCGGCGCAAAGCGCCGTGCGTGAGGGCGTCGTCGCCGTCCAGAATCGCAGGGGCGTCGTCGGGCTGGCGGAACAGCCGGGCGAGAGCGGTGTCGGGAGGGGCGTCCTGACCGGGGGCCGGGCGGGCGGTCCAGCCGGGAACGGTCAAGGCGGCGTAGGGCGCGCTGGGCGTCGCGCACAGGGCGTCGACAAGACTGTCGAAATCGGCGGCGACGGCGTCCACCGTCTCGGGCCGGAACAGCGCGTCGCTGTAGCGCCAATGGGCGACGTAAGCGCCGTCGCGGTCGTTGACCACCAGATTCAGGTCGTGCGCCGCCCCGCGCTGCCCGGCGGCGCGGAATCCCAGCCCAAGGGATTGGGCGAACTTGCGGTCATGGTGGCGGGTGAAGGTGAACATGCAGGGCGCGACGGCGATCCGCCCCCGGTCGCGCGGCAGATCCAGCCGGTCGAGCACGGCGGCGACGGGAACGCGCTCGTGCCGGATCAAACGGCGGCGCAGCGCGTGGTTGTGCGCGACGTGACCGGCGAAATCACTCTGCGCCGCCATGTCGATGGGCAGCAGCAGCGGGTTGGCGCAATAGCCGATGACGCGGCGGTGCTGGGCCGAATGGCGGCCCATGACCGGCGACCCGACCACGAAACGGCTCTGCCCGCTCAAACGCTCCAGGAACAGTTGGAAGGCGCTGAGCAGCACGACGTAAGGCGTGGTTTTCAGCGCGGCGGCGGTGGCGGCGATCCGATTGGAGCGGTCGGCGTCCCAGACAAACACCCGTTCCGCCCCGGTGAACGAGGGGGAATCGGGGCGGGGGTGGTCGGTCGGCAGGTCAAGCGGCGGCGGCAGCGGCGACAGCAGGCTGGTCCAGACCGCCAGGGACTCGCGGCCACGCGGCGATTCCAGATGCCGGGCCTGCTCCGCGCACCAGTCGGCGTAATCATAGCCGTCGTCATCGTCATCGGCGGCGGCGGCGTCCGCCTCCCCGCGCTCATAGGCGATGGCGAGGGCTTCGACGAAGCGTTCGACGGCGTAATGATCGCCCGCGATGTGGTGCGTCACCACCGCCAGATGGGCGCCGGGCGCGGCCCCCGTCTGGCGCAGCAGACCCAGGCGGCAGACCCGCCCGTCGTCCAGGGCGAAAGGTTGGTCGGCCAATTCGGCGAACCAGACTTCCGCCTCCCGGTCAGCCTCGTCCGTCGAAGCCGGGGCGGTGACGGCAAGGCGGAATTCGGCGCGCTCCGCCGGAAACAGGTGGGCTTCGACAGCCCCGTCCTTTTGACGATAGCCGGTGCGCAGCGCCCGATGGCGGGTGACGACGCGCCGGTAAGCCCGTTCCAGACGCTGCGGATCGACGTCGGGGCGCAGCGGGCCGGTGAAGGCCATGTTGTAGGCGACGCCGTCGGGGGCCAACTGGTGCAGGAACCACAGCGCCCGCTGGTTGGCGGACACCAGCGGCGCCGACCGCCGCAGGCTGGGCGGGGTCACGAGGCCGCTCCTTCCGAGCAGGGTTGGGCCATCGCCACCAACACCTTGCGCTTGCCCCGGAAGGTCGAACGGGCGTGGGCGAACAGCATGTTGTCCAGCATCAGCACGTCCCCCGCCCGCCACGGAAAGCGGATCGTGCAGGCGTCGAGAACGCCGCGAATCTCCTGAAGCGCGCTGTCTTCCAGCGGGGAGCCGTCGCCGTAAAAGACGTTGCGCGGCAAATTCCAGGAATCGCCCGCGATGCTCATCAACGCCTCTTGCACCGCCGGGTCGAGGTTGGAGACGTGGAACAGGTGGGCCTGGTTGAACCAGACGGTCTCGCCGGTGATCGGGTGGTCGGCCACCGCCTGCACGATCTGGCGGGTCCGCAAATCGCCGTCCGGCTTCCACTCGCAGGCGATGCCGTTGTCCCGGCAATAGCCCTCGACGGTGGCGCGGTCGTCGGTGGCGAAGACCTTTTGCCAGGGAACATCCAACCCGCCGCCGTAATTGCGGCTGTAGCACAGGCGCTTTTCGGCGAAGCGCCGCCGCAGGGCCGGATCCAGCCGGTCATACACGATGCGGCTGTCGGCGATGGGCGTCTCGCCGCCCTCCTCCGCCGGAATCACGCAATGAAACCACAAGCGCAGCGGCCAAGAGCGCGTGTAGGACTGCTCGTTGTGCAGGGGGATGACCTGATGGGCCGGGTATTCGGTGCTGGTGTAAACCCCGTCGCCAAGATCGGTGCGCGGGGTGGAGCCAAAGCGGTAATCCAGCAGCGGATCGCCGAACGCCGACGCGAAGGCCTGGAACGGCTGTTCCCCAAGGATGTCGAACCCGCGAAACAGAATGGCCCCCTCGCGCAGCAGATGGCGATCGACGACGGCGGCGATCGCGTTGGACAGCGCCAACGGTTGCGGGGCGTCGCCCTGCGGGGCGACCACCACCACGTCGCCGGGACCCGGCCCCAATGTGCGGATTTCGATGGACAGGGGCAGTTTTTCCAGAGTTTCCACGCCAACCTCCAGCGCCCTGAAATTCCAGAACGCGCGAATGAGTAGAGTTTTAAGAAACTTGCAAATGATTCGCAGTTGCGGAAAAACCATTAGCGCGACTAAGAATCATTTTCAATCTTGAAATTCGAGCGTGCCTCTGTATGGTCCAGGGCATCGCAAACAGCGCGCGGCGGCGCGCGCATCCCGCATAAGAGGTGAGAATATGGCGTGGGACGACGCGGATCAGCGCTTGCTCGTCGTGGTCAACGATGAGGAGCAATATTCCCTGTGGCCAAGCTACAAGCCGATTCCAGAGGGATGGCGCCGGGATGGCGTTGAAGGCACGAAGGAAGAATGTCTGGCCCACATTGATCGGGTGTGGACCGACATGCGCCCGCTCAGCTTGCGCCGGGCGCTGGACGCCGCGTCATAAAAGGCCGGCGGACTGACCGTCCGGGGGAAGACGGCGCGGTCATGGGCGTGTTTTGAGCGTGGCGTGGGTCGAAACGCTCGCTATAAATGCGACTGACTCTTATTCGCTTATGAATGGCGCGGCGCGCCACGGGCTTTACGTCTTGGGGGATGTTTGATGACGACAGGTGTGATGGGCGCGGTTGGACGACGTTGGGCGAAGACGGGGGTGTCGCGCCTCGCTCTGCTGGGGGCCATGGCGATGGGCGGAACAGTGGTGATGGCCACGCCGGTCCTGTCGCAGACCACGGACGGCGCAGCGGCGGCTGAACCGATTGTGCTCGATTCCGTGATGGTCGGCGGCACCCCGCAATCGCGTTACGACAGCCGCGTCACCGAGGTCGGCGGGCGCCTGTCCAACGACGTCACCGACATCCCGCGCACCATCGACGTCATCCCCGAACAATTGTTGCAGGACCAGCACGCCCGCGAGATGGAGGAGGTTTACCGCTACTTCCCCAACGTGGTGAACAACGACGGTTACGGCGGCACGCGCGAGGATTACATCATCCGGGGCTTCCGCCGTCGCGACGACGTTTACCGCAACGGCGTCCGGTTGAAGAGCAACAGCCGCATCGACCCCAGCACGGTGGAAAACATCCAGATCATCAAGGGTCCGGTGTCCGACATCGGCCAGATGACCCCCGGCGGTCTGGTCAACATCACCACCAAAAAGCCGAGCTGGACCCCGCGCAACCACATCGAGGTGAACGTCGACTCCTATGGCGAACGCCAAACGATGTTCGACAGCACCGGCCCGCTGTCGGAGGAGTTCGCCTACCGCGTCGTCGGCAGCGCCGAGGCGAGCAACAGTTTCCGCGATTCCACCCTGGTGCAACGCCAGTTCTTCGCGCCGACCCTGAGCTGGGCGGGGGCCAATGGGGCCACGGTGACGGTCGGCTATGAGTATGGCAAGGACAGCCGCCCGCTGGATCGCGGCTTCATCACCGTGCCGACCACCGGAAGTCTGCGCCGCGTGACCGATCCGGGCAGCAACACCCGCTACGACGCGACTTTCAGCAACCGCGATTCCACCTCGCATCAGGGCGAGCTGGACGTGTCGGTTCCGCTGGGGTCGGAAGCCTGGAAACTGGAAGGCAAGCTGTACTACGCCCGCGAAAAAACCAATGAGATCCACACCGAAGTCCGCAGCGTTCTGACCAACGGAACCTTGGTTCGGCGGGTGGAAGGCAACGACGACCGCGACCTGCGGACCTTCTTCAGTCGCGTGCAGGTGAAGGGCGAGTTCGAGGCGCTGCTGCCGGTGAAATTCGCCACCGGCGTCGAATACCGCAACCAGCGGGAAAGCTGGATCAACTATGTCGGGTCCAACCAGACCGGCGGCACCGCGTCCAACCCGTTGAGCTGGCGCTTGGTCGATGACAGCGCCCGACCGACGGCGCGGACCGCCCGCAAGGTCGATCAGACCGATTTCGGCCCCTTCGCCCAGGCCGACATCAGCCTGACCAGGGCGCTGACCCTGACCTTGGGCGCGCGCTATGAATATTCCAAGGGCAGCGCCTCGGTGCAAAATCTGTTGGGGGCGGGGAGCACCAACGGTTCCTATCCGGTGGACGGCAACCTGACCAAGACCGCCGGCCTGATGTGGAAGGCGCTGGAGGATGTGTCCTTCTTCGCCAACTACGCCGACACCTTCCAGCCGCACAATTTCTACAACGGCGACACCCAGGTTTTTCCGGCGGAAAAGGGCCGCCAGTACGAGGTTGGAACCAAGATCAACCTGATGGGCGAGCGGCTGTTCGTCACCGGCGCGCTGTTCGACATCAAGCAGAACAACGTGGTGGAGACGGTCAACGGCGTGGCCGTTCTGACCGGCGGCCAGCGGTCGCGCGGCGGCGAACTGTCGGTGGTCGGCAACCCGACGGAGGGCTGGAACATTCGCGCCGCCATTGGCATGGTCAACGCCAAGCTGGTCAGCGGCGACCGAACCGTCGATGGCAACCGTCCGACCAACGTGCCGACGCACAACGCCAGCCTGTGGTCGAGCTATGAGTTCAAGGACCCGGAAAGCCCGTTGAAGGGGCTGGGGTTGGGCGCGGGCGTGACGCTGGTCGGCAACCGTTACGGCGACGCGCAGCATACGTTCGAGCTGGGCAGCTACACCTTGGTCGACGCCGGGGCCTGGTACTACATCCCGATTGGCGACAAGCGGCAGGTCCGCGTCGATTTCGGCGTCAAGAACCTGACCGACAAGGCCTATCTGACGGCGTCGGGCGGCACCTACCGTGTGTCGGTCGGGGCGCCGCGCACCGTCTATGGCGGTCTCAGCCTTGATTTCTAAGCGGCATCCGCAAGACCGCCGGACCCGTCGGCTGGTCTGGGGCGCCTTTTGGGCGCTTCAGACCGGCGGATTGGCCGTCGCCCTGCCCAGCGTGGGGACCGAGGCCGGGATCGCGCTGGCGCTGATGGAGATCGGGCTGTCCGGCAGCCTGCTGACCGCGTTGCTGCGGGAATCCCCCGACGCGCGGGGGCGGCGATGAGGCGCGCGATCCTGGCGTCCATCGCCAGCCTGCTGCTGGGGTTGCCGCTGTCGCTGGCGGCGGTGTCCGGCTTGTGCGCTCTGGCGGGCATGGCGGGGACCGAGCGTCTGCACAGCGTCATGGTCGCCGGGCCGGTCCTGTGGACGGTCCAATGGTTCGTCGCCCTGTGGATCGCCACCCCGGCGAAAGCCGCGCCGTCCAGCGCGAAGCAACCGAGCCGGTGAGCGGTTCGATGCGGAGAATCCCATGCTGAGTCAGGCCGCGTCCAACCGTCTGCTGGCGATCCATCGGGTCATCAGCCTGGTGTTCTGCCTGCTGATTTCCTGGTCCTTGTGGACGGGAATCCTCGCCTTTTACGCCGATTTCGTCCGGCCTTGGATGACGCCCGCGCTGGCGGTGGCGGTGACGCAACCGCCGCCCGACGCGGTGGACAGCCTGCGTCACGTCGCCGACCGCCACGCGGTGGGGGCGCAATGGACGATGATGGCGCCCAACCCGTTGCGGCCCTTCTTCATCTTTTCCGGCCGTTTTGGCGAGACGGCGCCGCTGACCAATCTGGTGGTCAATCCGGGCGCCGACGTGATGGTTCCGTGGAACGGCGTGCTGACCGACACGCTGTTCCGGCGGCTGCACACCGATTTGTTGCTGCCCAAACCCTATGGCCGGTTCCTGATGGGGTTGGCCGGGATTTTGATCGTTCTGCTGGTCGGCACCGGCCTGTTCATCCATGGCAAGCTGATCCGCGAGGCCTGGAGCTGGCGCCGCCGGTCCCGGCTGCTTGATTTGAGCGACGCGCACAAGCGTTTTGGTTTCTGGTTGATCCCCTATCTGTTCGTCATGGGGCTGACCGGCGGAATTCTGGGGTTGAAGGTGGCCAGCCTGCCGCTGGACGCCGTGTTGCAGACGGGGGGAAACCCCGCCGCCCTGCGCGCCCTGATGAGCGACGACGAGCCGGGCAAAGCCTCGGCGGACGCGGCGGGCGGCGTGCCCGCTGGTTTCGCCCGTTGCCTGGACCGTTTCGCCGAGCGCTTTCCCGACGCGCGCGTCGGGCGCATCCAGCGCCAGGGCGACCGGCTGATGGTCGAAGGCGTCCCCCATGGCCGCCTGACCTGGGCGGGGGAGGGGGCTGGCAGCCTGCGCGCCGATTGCTCCCTGTCCGACGGCGCGCTTGGCCCGGCGCGCGACGCCCGCGACGGCGGTTGGGCCGGGGTGGTGGAAAGCGCCCTGCGCCCGCTGCACTACGCCCGCTTTGGCGGAACCACGACGGCGCTGGTCTATTGCCTGCTTGGCGTTCTGTGTCTGTGGGTCGTCGATTCCGGGATGAAGCTGCTGTGGCTGCGCGGCGCGCCGGGGCGGGACGGGCGGATTCCCTGGTCGTCGCGGCTGTTCGCCGCCAACAACGCGCTGTATGTCCTGCTGCCGCTGGTCCTGCTGACCGACAATCTGGTGAGCGGCGCGACGCGGCCGTGGTTGGCGTGGTCGGTCGCGGCGGCGGCCATCCTGCTCCATCTTTCGCCCGCGCTGGATCGGCTGCGGCCCGCCCTGTCGCGGGTCGCGCTGCCGGTGCTGGCGGTCGCCTACGCCGGGTTGCCGCTGCTGCGTTTGGCGCTGTTTCCGTCGGCGCCATGGTTGGGATGCGCGCCGGTGATGGTGGTGGACGCCACCGCTTGGCTGTTCGCGGGCTGGCTGTTCGCCGTCGCTTGGCGCCGGCGCCCGGCGTCCGTCGGGGCCTTGGCGGGAGAACGCGCGTGACGCTGCTGTCCATTCTGAAGGGGCGCTGGCGGCGCGTGGCGCTGGGCGGCGTTTTGAATCTGGGCGCGGCCATCGCCGGAATCAGCGCGGTGGCCCTGTTCAATCACGCCCTCGCCACGCCTTCGCTCCATTTGTGGACGACGGCGGGGGCTGGGCTGGCGTTGATCGCCGCGCTGTTCGGGCTGGGGTTGGCGTCGCAATCGCTGATTATTGGCGCAGGCCACGACATCGTGCAGGACCTCCGCCTCAATTTGGTCGAGCGGCTGATGGCCACCGACGTCGAGACCATCGACCGGATCGGCGGCCCGCGCATTCTGGCGACGCTGACCAAGGATGTGGCGGCGATCAGCCAAGCCTTCAACAGCCTGCCGTTCGTCATGTTCGGCGGCAGCGTGCTGGTCAGCGGCTATGGCTATCTGGTCTGGCTGTCGCCGGTCTACGCGCTGGCGCTGGCGGTGGTGACGGGGCTGGTCGTCGTCGTGGCGCGCGCGCTGGGTGGGCGCGCCAAGCGGCACAAGCGGCTGGCCCGCCTGGCCGACGACCGGATCCATGAGGCGTTCGACGCCTTGATCCGGGGGCGAAACGAGTTGCGGTTGAGCCGGGCGCGGCGGCTGGCCTTTCTGCGCGACGGTCTGCGCCCCGCCGCCGCCGAGGCCCGCAAGCAAGAGGCGACCGCCGACCTGTTCGGGGTGTTGACCGCCAACCTCGTCAACAGCGCCGTCCTTCTGACCATCCTGGCGGTTCTCATCCTCAAACAGGGGCTGGGGATCGGCACGGTCGAGCAGGCGACCGCCGCCGCCACCATGGTGCTGTTCATCCGCGCGCCGCTGGCCGGGCTGATTGGCTCCCTGCCGCATTGGATCGCCGGAAACATCGCCGTCCAGACGGTGGGGTCGCTGGCCCTGGCCGAAACGGGGGAGGACGTCGCCCCGCCGCCGCCCGCCGCCGACTGGTCGCGGTTGGAGTTGCGCGGGCTGTCCTATCATTATCCGCCGCGCGGCGAGGATGCCGGTTTCGCCTTCGGGCCGGTCGATCTGACCGTCGAACGCGGCGAAATCGTCTTCATCATTGGCGGCAACGGATCGGGAAAATCGACTTTCGCCCGGCTGGTCGCGGGGCTTTATCCGCCGCAAGCGGGGGCCGTAACCTTTGCCGGTCGGGAGATCACCGCCGATCAGACGGCGTGGTATCGCCAGCATGTTGGGGTGATCCTCAGCGATTTCCATCTGTTCGCCGAGGCGTTGACCGCCGAAGGATCACCGCCAACCCCCGCTGTGGCGAGCCGATTGCTGCGGATGCTGTCGCTGGACGGCAAGGTCGCCTTGTCCAACGGGGCGTGGAGCACCGTCGCGTTGTCTCAGGGACAGCGGAAACGCTTGGCGTTGATCGCCGCCATTCTGGAGGACAAATCAATTCTGATCCTCGACGAATGGGCCGCCGACCAGGATCCGGAGTTTCGCCGGATCTTTTATACGGAAATCATCCCATTCTTAAAAGAGCAGGGAAAGACGATCATCGCGATCACGCATGACGATCATTACTTTCATCGGGCGGATTCTCTTTACAAGATGGAGTCCGGCGTTCTGACGCGTTGCGCGCTCCCCTGAAACTCACCGCGCGCCGATCATGTTGAGCCGATCTTGCGGAGCGGGCTGCGGCAGAAGCGACGCAATGGCGGCGAGCATGGCCAGCAACAGAATGATGGCGTAGCCAGTCAGAATGGTCAGGGCTGGCATGGAAAAGTTGAACTGCGGCGCCACCCCAAGGAGCAGCGGCGTGTACCAAGACACTGCGGACACTGCGCCAATGGAACAAAACAACCAACGACGGCCTCGGTTGAGTTGCGCAAGGCAAGGCCAGCCGATATTTGCCCGAAGATGAGGCAAAACCAAGGAGTGAATGAACAGACCATTGACGGAGAGGATGAAAACGATCACAATTTTTGCCAATATTTTTGGATTGGCAAGCTTTTGGGGGTCGAATTGAGCGTAGTGGAGGAGAAAACCTACTCCGGAAATCCAGAGAAGCGTGAGACCGAAGAAAACAACCTTGGAAAACATCTCGACTGTCGCGACCATGTCGTCGGTCAAAGGTTCCTTGCGCCGTTTGAACAGCATCAAGTCCAGCAACGTCGCCGCGCCAAGGCCAAGAACAAGCCCTATGAAATGAAGCAGCCGCAACGCGACGCGCAGAGCGAGCACGGTTTCATCGGACAGATGCGTCGCAGAGATCTGGGCAAGAGTGTTCAGCATGGAAGCCCCACATTCAAAAAAATTAAAACGACGCAAGCACGGCAAACAGCTTTCATAACTTTCAAAGAAAGCTGTGATGGACATGCGTTAAGCGCGGGATGGGAAGTCTATGGGCAGAGGATGACGTTCTTTGCCTTGCAACGCAAAGCAACGTGACTTTTGTATTTGCAAAACAAGAAATTACCACTAGTAATAAGTGATAAAATTTGCATATGAAACTATTAATCAACTATGACGGCACCACTCTATTTTTACGTAACTTCTGCATTTTAATGCCGGATTCATCTATAACGATTTTTATACGTCTCTATGAAGCACAGAATTTCCTTTCTATTGCTTTAGATGTTTGGTTGGTTTGTGCGATTCACTGTATGCAAGGTTGGACCTCTGGAGCAAGGCTGAAGCGAAACATAACGTTATGACCAGCATTCATAGCCCTCAGTTGGACCTGAATCTCATCAAGGTGTTCGACGCCTTGTTGGAAACCCGCAACGTCTCGCGCGCCGCCGAACGGCTTGGCGTGAGTCAATCCGCAGTCAGTCATTCACTCAGTCGGTTGCGATCGCTGGTCGGCGATCCGTTGTTCGTGCGGACCGGCAATCAAATGGAACCCAGCCCCCGCGCTCAGCGGTTGGCCCAACCCTTGCGCGACGTGCTGCTTGCCGCCGCTCAGGCGCTGTCGTTGGAAGAGACCTTTGAACCCGGAAACGAGGAGCGAAGCTTCACCATCAGCGCGTTTGATTCCGTCCAACCGATCTTGCTGACGACGGTTTTATGGGACGCCAGTCGTCAACAAATCGCCATCGCCATCATAAGTTTGGATCCAGAAGCCACGTTGGACGCGATGGACAACGGAAGCGTGGACATGGCCATTGGTTATTTTCCGACCATCCGACGTTGGCACGACCGTCAAGCTCTCTATTCGGAAAATCTTGTGTGCCTGTTCAACCCGCGCCTGGTGCCGCTGGAACCGCCAATCAGTTTGGAGGATTACACCCGCTTCCCCCATTTGATGCCGTCGATGCGTGGAGGATTCAGCAGCTTCGTTGACGACGAACTGCACGCTTTAGGAACCAAACGGCGCGTCGCCGCGTCAACGACGCAGTTCATGACGATTCCAACCATGCTGACACAAGTGCCGATGCTGTCGACTCTGCCCGGAAAAGTGGCCGACCTCTGCGCTGGTCCTTTGGGATTGACGATCAGCCCCTTGCCCTTCCCATCCGAATCTTATGAAATGTCGTTGATCTGGCACCGACGGCACTCCGCATCCCCGTCCCACAGTTGGCTGCGCGAGAAAATCGCCAGCGTCGCCGCAACGCTGTGACGGGAACGGGGATGGAGCGAAGCGCCTTTGCGCTTACGGCGCGAAGTTCGGCGTTCCGGCCAGAATGGCGCCGGTGACGTCCCGCACGTCGCGCAGGCCGCACATGGCCATGGTGACGTCCAGTTCCTTGCGGATGATGTCCAGGCATTGGGTGACGCCCGCCTCGCCGCCGGCGCCCAATCCGTACAGGAAGGCCCGACCGATGAAAACGCCCTTGGCCCCCAGCGCCAGCGCCTTGATGACGTCCTGACCACTGCGGATTCCGCCGTCCATCAGCACCTCGATCCGGTCGCCGACCGCCTGGGCGATGGCGGGCAGGGCGGCGATGGAGGACATGGCCCCGTCCAATTGACGCCCGCCATGGTTGGAGACGATCAGCGCGTCGGCCCCGCTCTCCGCCGCCATGACCGCGTCCTCCGGATCCAAAATGCCCTTGACGATCAGCTTGCCGTCCCAACGGTCGCGAATTTTGCGCACGTCGTCCCAGCTCAGGGTCGGGTCGAACTGCTCGGCGGTCCAGGAGGACAGCGAGCGCAGATCGCCAACCCCCTTGGCGTGACCAACGATGTTGCGGAAGGTCCGCCGCTGGGTGTTCAACATGCTCAGGCACCAGCGCGGCTTGGTCGCCATGTCCAGGATGTTGGGCAACGTCATGCGCGGCGGGGTGGACAGGCCGTTCTTGATGTCCTTGTGCCGCTGCCCGAGAATTTGCAGATCAAGCGTCAACACCAGCGCCGAACAGCGCGCCGCCTTGGCCCGGTCGATCAGCCGGTCGATGAAATCACGGTCGCGCATCACGTAGAGCTGAAACCAAAAGGGCTTGTCGGTGTTCTCGGCGACGTCCTCAATGGAGCAGATGCTCATGGTGGACAGGGTGAAGGGAACCCCGGCCTTGGCGGCGGCGCGGGCGGCGAGGATCTCGCCGTCGCCATGCTGCATTCCGGTCAGGCCGGTCGGGGCCAGCGCCACCGGCATGGCCACCGGCAGCCCGACCATCTGGCTGGCGAGGCTGCGGTTGGTCATGTCCACGGCGACGCGCTGGCGCAGCGTCACCTTGGCGAAATCCGACTGGTTGGCTCGATAGGTGCCTTCGGTGTAGGAGCCGGAATCGGCGTAATCATAAAACATGCGCGGCACCCGCCGCTTGGCCAGCCGCCGCAAATCCTCAACGCAGGTGACGGGGGAAGCGGCGAAGGGATTCGCCAGACGCGAGAAGGCGGAGGTCATGGGAGGGGAATCCGATGGTGGGGCGCGGGTTGGGGCGCTGATTTGGCCATCGACCATACGCCAACGTCAAGCCGCTTCCCGCCCCGGTCCAAGCCTTGCGCCGCCGCTCATGCGTCTGCAAACCGTCACCCAGTGACCAATTGGGACCGATGCGCCGGATCGGTCCAATCATCCAGAGGAACGGGGCGGCCAAACAGATAACCCTGCGCCCGCTCACAGCCCAAATCCCGCAGAGCGGCGGCCTGTTCAAGCGTCTCCACCCCTTCAGCCACCAAATGCACGTCGAAACTGCGGGCGATGCCAACGATGGAGTGGACGATGATCCGCGCCTGGCCGGTCCCGGTCATGCCGTTGACGAAAGAACGGTCAATCTTCAAGCCATCGAAAGGCAGACAGGTCAAATAAGAGAGCGAGGAATAGCCGGCGCCAAAATCATCAATGGCGATGCGCACGCCCAGCTTTTGCAACAGCGTCAGGGTTTCGCTGGCGATCAACCCATCGGTGGCCAACGACGATTCCGTGATTTCCAAAGTCAGATTGTCGGCGGGCAGCCCGGAAGAGGCCAGCGCGGCTTCAACCGTTTCGACGAAGCCGGACTGAATGAGCTGACGCACCGACACGTTGACGTGCAGATCAAAATCAATTGGCCATCCTTGACGCAGGCGACTGGCGATGTCGCGGCACGCGGCGCGCAACACCCAATCGCCAATCTCCAGGATTTGTCCGCACTCCTCGGCCAAAGGAATGAACAGATCGGGGGGAATCAACCCGGATCGCGGGTGATGCCAGCGCAACAGGGCCTCCGCCCCCACCACGCGCCCGCCCCGGCCCAGATCAACCACCGGCTGATAGACCAAGCGAAACTCTCCCCCCGCCAACGCTGGCGCCATTTCGGCGATCAGCCGGGCGCGTTCCATGAACCTGCTCATCATGGCGGGTTCAAAAACGCTGGCGGCGCGGGGACCGCGCCGTTTGGCCTCGGTCAACGCGACGCTGGCGTGCCGGAGATGCGCCTCAACGTCGTCTTGCTTGTCCAGCGCGCCGCCCGCCACGCCGACGCAGGCGCTGACCACCACCTCGTCATCCCCGGCGCGGAAGGGGGCGGCGAACAACTCCAACGCCCATTGCGCGACGCTCTCCATCGTTTCGGTCGTCACGGGGCCGCGCAGCGCCACGGCGAATTCGTCCCCCTCCACCCGCGCGACAAGCCCGTCGTTGGGGCAATGGAGGGTCAGACGGTTGGCGACGCTGGACAACAAGGCGTCGCCCGCGCCATGACCGATGCTGTTGTTGATGCCGCGAAAACCGTCCAGCCCGATCAGGGCCACCACGGTTGCGACGCCCGCACCGGCGTCAGGAGCGTTGCGGCTGCGCTCAGCCAGCGTTTCGCACAGGCCCGATCGGCTCAACAGACCTGTCAACGGATCACGCACGATGCGGTCGCGCAGCTCCTGAAACGAGTTTCTCAACCGAACCGACATGTCGTTGAAGGCGTCGATCAGCAGAGCTGTTTCCTTCAGCGCGCCGTCCACCTTCAACTCAGGCCGCCATTCGCCACGCGCCAGACTGTTGGCGGCGTGAGCGGTGCGCAAAATCGGTTGGATGATGAGTTGCAGCAACACCAAACCAACCCCAACCCCCAACAAGGCGATGCCGATCACCCCCCACAAGGTGGCCAGGATTTCGCCCCGCAGCGATCCGATCAGGTCGTTCTCGTGCATCACCACGGCGATCCGCCAATCCAGACCACGAGGGTCGGCGTAGGGCGTAACCTTTAGGAACAGGCGCTCCCCTTCATTCCGGGTGATTTCCCGCGCGCTGTCCGTCGCCTCGTCCAGAAAGGGCGCCGCCGCCCGGACCATAGGATGATGGCTGTCGCGCGCCAACAGTCGGGCTCCAACCTTTTCCGTGTCGGACGATGACGCCAGAATCGGGCTGTTGCCCGATTGGGCGACCAGACGGCCTTCGGCGTCGATGATGAAGATCGCCCCACGCCGCAGATCGGGGGCGTCGCTCAGAAAACGGCTGATCCCCTCAAGCTTCACATCGGCGACGACGATGCCCTGAACGGCCCCGCCCGCGTCCAAACTCGGCGCTGTGGCGGAGATGGTGATCTCCTGTTTCTCGTCGTAATTGCTGTATATGGATGTCCAGGCGGGGGCGTTCTTCGCCAGTCCATCCTGATACCAGGGGCGTTTGCGCGGATCGTAATCAGGATAACGCGCGATGATCGGGCTGTTCAGCGAATCACCCGCGTGGATGCGCAATTCCCAATCGCTGCGTTTGTCGCGCACCATGGCGGCGAAACCGCCCCCGGCTTCCCGGCGCAAGCCAAACCATTCGCCTTGCCGGGTGGCGTACCCGATGACGTTGATTTGCTGGAGATCGATGAAGGCGCCGTTGTACAGCGACCGGATTTTGTTTTCGATCCGCGTCATGTCGCCGGGCGTGTACAGATCGTCGAACAGGATCTCCTGCCGCATCACTCGCAAAATGGCGTAGGGAGCATCCAGGAAATGAGACAGCACATCATGCGTGCGCGCGGTCAGACCGCCAATCACGCGCTGGCTCTGTTCGGTCAACAACCGCTCATGGCCGACATGCGCGGCGTAGCCCATCAACGCCACCGACACCAGCATCAGCGTGGCGAAAGGCAGCATGATCGCCGTTCGCAGGGACAAACGCCGGATACGGCTTTGCAGCATCTCGCCTCCTCGGCGGGCCAACCTGTTTGGGCAATCGGCGCTCGTGTCGACGCCCGGAAATCCTCACTCTCAAGATTGGGCCTGTCAAGCAAGGGATGTTCATCGTCGAACTCAGGGCTAACCCTGATTTCAACCGGCTGAGTTCTTTGGAATTTTTGATGCGAGAGGCTTTCGCGCACTCGAATTTGTTGAAAACAATTAAAATTCCACAGCAGGTGACTGTTCACAACATTTGCGCGCGTCACGGTCGCCGCCAGCCTTGTGAACGCCGTCGCCGCCGCTATACTCCCGCCCGCATTCGCCACCGACCCCATTTCCTGTAAGGAGCGCCCATGGCCACCGCCGCCTTCGACGTCACCGGCATCGGCAACGCCATCGTGGACGTCATCGCCCACGCCGACGACGCCTTTCTCGCCGCCAACGCCGTTGAAAAAGGGGCCATGACCCTGATCGACACGGCGCGTGCCGAAGCCCTCTATGGCCGCATGGGACCGGGCGTTGAAATGTCCGGTGGATCGGCCGGCAACACCATGGCCGGCGTCGCCATGCTGGGCGGCAAGGGCGCTTACATCGGCAAGGTCGCCAAAGACCAATTGGGCGACGTGTTTGGCCACGACATCCGCGCCTCGGGCGTGCGCTTTGACACCGCCCCCCTGGTTGGCGGCGCGTCCACCGCGCGTTGCCTGATCCTGGTGACGCCCGACGCCCAGCGGTCAATGAACACCTACCTCGGCGCCTGCGTCGAACTGGGACCGGAGGACATTGACGAGGAGCTGATCGCCGCCTCGCAAGTCACCTATCTGGAAGGCTATCTGTGGGATCCGCCCCGCGCCAAAGAAGCGTTCCGCAAGGCCGCCGCCATCGCCCACGCGGCCGGGCGCAAGGTGTCGCTGTCCCTGTCCGACAGCTTTTGCGTCCACCGCCATCATGCCGAATTCCTGGATTTGGTCGAAAACCATGTCGACATCCTGTTCGCCAACGAGCATGAAATCGGCGCGCTGTACGGAACTGATCGCTTTGAAGACGCTCTTGCCGCCGTCAAGCGGTTGGGCAAGGTCGCGGCGCTGACCCGCAGCGAAAAGGGCGCGGTCATCGTGTCTGGCGACAGCGTGGTCGAGGTGGCGGCGGAGCCGGTCGCCCACGTCGTCGACACCACCGGGGCGGGCGATCTCTACGCCGCCGGTTTCCTGTTCGGCTTCACCCGCGATCTGTCTCCGGCGGTCTGCGGTCGTCTGGGCGCCATCGCGGCGGGCGAGATCATCAGCCATGTCGGCGCGCGGCCCGAGGTCAATCTCCGCGATCTGGTCGCGGGCAAGGGCGTTTTGTAACACCAGATCCGGAAAGTTCTGACCCTTCGGATCTGACGTCATTCGCGACGGCAGGCGCGCGCCGAAAGGCGCGCCGCCTGCGTGGCGTGCAAACGCGCTTTCAGATTGATGACGATGGCGACCATGGTCCGTCGCCATTTGTCGAGAGCGACAACCCGCTCGGAGACTCTTGAAAAGGCATTTGGGACTGTTTGTCTGTTTTTTTAATTGATCGTTCAATAAAAAACAAAGCGCGGCATGTTGTCCTTTGGTCACGATCCAGTCATCAAAATGCAATTCCAGGCGACGTGACTATCGACCCGGCCAGGGGTCTCAGGGCAATCTGCGGCGACTCTCGCTCTGGGAGGCCTCCGCAGCGTTCAGGGACTCATCCTTAATGACCATGATCTTGCCATCCGCCGCCGCTTTTTCTTCGGCGGTCGCGGCGCAAACGCGACCAGACGCGCGGGTGGTGGAAGCGCGGTCCACCGTTCGGCTTGAGATCCGCAATCTGTGCAAAATCTTCGCCGACGACCCCCGTCCAGCCCTCGCCCTGCTCAAGGCCGGGGCTGACAAGGCGGAGGTGCTGCGGCGGCTGAACGTCAATGTCGGGGTGGTGGACGCCAGCTTCGACATTCGGGCGGGTGAGATCTTCGTCATCATGGGGTTGTCGGGGTCGGGCAAGTCGACCATCATCCGGTTGTTGAACCGGCTGATTGAACCATCCGGCGGCGACATCCGGCTGGACGGCCGCAATCTGACGGCGCTGTCGAAAGGCGAACTGGTCGAGGTTTTGCGCCGCGACATGTCGATGGTGTTCCAATCCTTCGCCTTGCTGCCCAACCGCAACGCCCTGGACAATGCCGCCTTCGGCCTGGAGATCGCCGGAATGGGCAAGGTCGAGCGGCGAGCCGCCGCCTTGCAGGCGTTGGACAAGGTCGGCCTGTCCGCCTACGCCGACCGTTACCCGCGCGAATTGTCCGGCGGGATGCAACAGCGCGTCGGGTTGGCCCGCGCGTTGGCCAAGAACCCCACCATCATGCTGATGGACGAGGCGTTTTCGGCGCTCGACCCACTGATCCGCGCCGACATGCAGGACGAGCTTTTGCGGCTTCAGCGCGCGCAGGCGCGGACCATCGTCTTCATCTCCCACGACGCGGAAGAGGCGATGCGCATCGCCGACCGCATCGCCGTGATGGAAGATGGCCGCATCGTGCAAATTGGAACCCCGGCGGAGATCATCCGCAGCCCCGCCGACGAGTATGTCCGCGCCTTTTTCCGGGGGGTGGACGCCTCGCGGGTGCTGCGCGCCCGTGATCTGGCCCGCTGCGACGACCGAACGGTTCTGCTGGACGAAGAGGCCGACCCGGCCCCGGCTCTGCGCCGCTTGGCCGAGCGTGGCGTCGGCTACGGCTACATCCGGGGCCATGACGGGCGGTTCCTCGGCGTGCTGTCGCGGGACTCTGGAACTGTGGTGAGCGGTCTGGAACCGGCGCGGGCCGACGATTCCCTCCACAGCCTGCTGCTCCGGGTGGCCTCGGCCCCCTGTCCGCTGCCGGTGGTGGACGACGCGGGCCGGTTCCTCGGCGCGCTGTCGCGCGCGGCGCTGCTGAGCGCGCTGGATCGTGGAGCGCCGCGCCATGGATGAGCGGCTCTCCGCGCTCCTCGGCGCCCTCCTCAACACCCTTCTCGACGGCGGCGTCGGACGCGGGGCCGACTGGCTGGTCAATCTCATCCTGGACCATGGGCAACCGACGTTGGACGTCATCGCCGCCGTGGTCGATGGGTTCGGCGGCGCCATCGACGCGGCGCTGTTGACCACGCCGCCTTGGGCGTTGGGCGCGGTCGTCACGGCGGCGGCGCTGTGGCGGGTCGGCAAGGGCTTCGCCCTGTTCACCCTGCTGTCGCTCGCCGCCATCTTCTCCATGGGGCTGTGGGAACCGATGGTCTCGACCCTTGGGTTGGTGCTGTCCTCCACCACGCTCAGCCTTCTGGCCGGGATTCCGCTGGGAATCTGGATGGCGCGCAGCCGGGTCGCGAACGGCGTGGGGGCGACCCTGTTGGACTTCATGCAGACCATGCCCGCCTTCGTCTATCTGATTCCGGCGGTGATGTTCTTTGGTTTGGGTCGGGTGCCGGGCATCATCGCCACGGTCATTTTCGCCATGCCGCCCGCCGTGCGCCTGACCGCGCTGGGCATCCGTCAAGTGCCGGTCGAACTGGTCGAAGCGGGGCGCGCCTTCGGCTGCCGCGAGCGTCAATTGCTGTTGAAGGTGCAGTTGCCCAACGCGCTGCCGTCGATCATGGCTGGGGTCAACCAGACCATGATGATGGCGCTGTCGATGATCGTGGTCGCGTCAATGATCGGAGCCGGGGGCTTGGGCAACGTCGTGCTTCAGGGCATCCAGCGGCTCGACATCGGGCTGGGGGTCGAAAGCGGCCTGTCGGTCGTGTTGCTGGCCATCATGCTCGACCGCATCACCCAGAGCTTTGGGCGAGCGGCGGGAAAGGGCGGGGCGCGGTGAACGCAGGCCGCTCCGCGCCCCGGCCTCAGGCGTTCAGTTCGGCGTCGAGATAACTCAAGGCGACGGCGCGCGCTTCCCGCCCATCCATCGCCCCGGTCAAGGCCGAGCGCAGCCACAGCCCATCGATCATCGCCGCCAGTCCGCTCGCCACCCGCTCGGCCCGCTCCAACGGCAGCAAGACGCGCAGGCTGTGGCGCAGATTGGAATGCAGACGCCGGGCGTTGATCCGCTGCAAACGGGCCAGCGCCGGGTTGTGCGGGGACTGCGCCCAAAAGCCCAACCAAGCCGACACCACGCGCGGATCAAATTGGCCGGCGGCGAAATTGCTGTCGATGATCGCCTCCAGCCGGGCGCGCGGCGAATCGGCGGCGGCCAGACGTTCGGTCACGTCGGCGCGCAGTTGCTCCAACATGCTGCGCATCGTCGCCGCCAGCAGTTCGTCCTTGCCGCCGAAATAATGGTGGATGATGCCGGGCGACACGCCCGCCCCCCGGCTGATCGTCTGAACCGTGGTGTCCGCCAGCCCGCGTTCCCCCATCGACGCGATGGTGGCGTCGATCAACTGACGGCGACGGATGGGTTCCATTCCAACTTTGGGCATTCACCAACCTTGCGTGACGGCTTGCGGGGCTGCGAACAACCGTACCCCCGCGACTTTGGTTTTGTCGCCAAGAGATGCGCTTTTTTCACCGGGCCGTCGATGGCGAAATCACCCGGCTGACCCTTGTGGCCCCCCTCACCGCCTGTCGTCATCCAAAGCGGCGCACACCATTCTCCCTGTTTGGCCCCAGGCGCAAAAACTCTGACGCCGGGGGCCATTGGGAAATCGCCGCGCCTGTCAGGCCGCGCGGATCTGGGACAGGGCGGCGTCCACGACGCTGCGCAGCCGGGTGGATTCGCCGGAAAGCTGCGTGGACACCGTCAACACCTCGCCCGCCGATTGCCCCGCCTTCTCGGCGGCGTGCCGCACGTCGGTGATGGTGGACGACACCTCGCGGGTGCCGGTGGCCGCCTGCTGGACGTTGCGGGCGATCTCAACCGTCGCCGCGCCCTGCTGCTCCACCGCCGCCGCGATGCTGGTCGAAATGTCGTCAATCTGCGCGATGATGACGCCGACCTCCTTAATCACCGCCGCCGTTTCGCTCGTCACCCGCTGCATGTCGCTGACTTGCCCGGCGATTTCCTCGGTGGCTTTGGCCGTCTGGGTGGCGAGGTTCTTCACCTCCCCGGCGACGACGGCGAAGCCCTTGCCCGCCTCGCCCGCGCGCGCCGCCTCGATGGTGGCGTTCAGCGCCAGCAAATTGGTCTGGCTGGCGATGTCTTGGATCAACTGGACCACGGCGCCGATCTTGACAGCCGCCTCGGTCAGCCCCAGAACCCGGCCATTCGCCTGCTGGGCGGCGGCCACCGCCTCGCGGGCGACGCTGGCCGAACGGTTGACCTGCTGGCCAATTTCGCGGATCGACCCCGACAATTCTTCGGTCGCCGCCGCGACGGTCTGCACATTGACGTTGGCCTCGTCCGACGCGGCGGCCACGACGCCCGCCTGCTGCGTGGTCTGGCTGGCGGTCGCCGCCATCGCCTGAGCCGTGCCGTTCATCGTCCGGGCGGCGGAGTCGACCGTTTCGACCACGTTGCCCACCCGCGCCTCCAGATCGTCGGCGAGCCGCAGCATCGCCGCGCGCCGGTCCGCCTCCATCCGCGCTTGATCGGCGGCGCGCTGGGCGATCATACGCTGAAGATCGTCCAGCATCTTGCGCAGCGCGTCGGCGAGCACGCCGATTTCATCCTCCTGCCGGATGTCCAGCGTCTGGTCGAACTGACCGGCGGCGATCCCTTCGGCGAAGCGGACGCTGGCCCGGATCGGACGGGCGATCCCGCGCGCCATCATCCACATCGCGCCGACCGCCAACGACACGACCAGGACGCCGACGGCGACCTGCCACAGCACGCTGCTGTTGGCCCGCTCGTTCAACGACGCGGACAGGGCCAGGCCATCGGCGAGAACGACGTCGCGCGGCACCTGAATCAACACCGCCCACGGCTTTCCGGTGGCCCCCAACGGAATCGGCGCGAAGCTCCGCAGCAGGTTGGTTCCGGTCTGCACATCGACCTGGGGCTTGCCGCCCTGCACGATGGCCAGATCCTCCCGCCAGGACGGATCGATGGTGGCGAGCGGCTGACCGACGCTCGCCGGGCGGGCGCTGTGGGCGACGATCAGGCCCATGTTGCTGATGATGACGACCTCGCTGCGCCCGTCATAGACCGCTTTGCTGACCTTGGTCGCCAATTGCTGAACGAAGTCGAGGTTGAAGTCGGACCCGGCGACGCCGACGAACTTGCCGCCCACGACGATGGGAACCGACAGGGTGGCGAGGAACACCTGCTTGCCCTGCACGATGTAGGGCAAGGGGTCGAGCACGCTTTCCTTGCCGGTTTCCTGCGGCCCGATGTACCAGCCGCCCTTCATCACGCCGTTGGGGTGCAGGGCGCGGCTGTCATACTCCACCAAGGGCTGCATGGCGACGCGGCCCGATTCATCGCGGTTCCAATAGGGGATGAAGCGCCCGGTCGCGTCGGTCCCGGTGTCGCGCCGGTTGCGGAACTCATTGTCGGCGGCGTCGAGCGCGTCCGGTTCCCACGCCGAATAGGTGCCGTTGAACAGCGGGTTGTTGCGCAGCACGTTGAGCAGAACGCCGTTGAGCGCTTCGCGGCGCCGTTCCACGGGGACATGACCGGGATTCATCCCGTCGGCCATGGTGGCGAAGCTGTGGGCCATGGTGCGGGCGGCGTTCAGCGCCGTTTCAAACTCCGAACGGATCAGCCCGGCTTGCGACGCGGCGAGATTCTGAAGCGACTCCTGCGTCGTCTTGTCGAGAATGCCCGAAACGCTGTCGCCGACATAACTGTTCGTCGTTCGGGTGGACGCCACGCCGAACGCGACGAGAGTCATCACGGTTCCGGCCAAGCAGGCGCCCGCCAAAGCCGCGATTTTGTTTTGTATCGATTTCATCCGCATCGCATCCCCCAAAGTCATCATGCCGTGCAGCGCGTGACGAAGAACATGGCGAATGACGGCCCCATAGGAGATCAAGCAAGAGTCGGAAAACTCTTCATCTCTGCGCGAAGCCGTTTTCGCCATCCATCATGTCGCAAGGAAGGCATGTCAGAGTGTGCCTCTTCAATGAGAGTGCCTTCTTGATTCACATCAAACGATTAGACGAAAGACCAATAAAAATTTCATGGTCAATATTCAAATCATTCTTTGTATTGAAGCAATGAATGATATGCTGTTTTGTTGCTGATATCGCAAAATGTTTCTCAACAACTTTGCCAGAAGGAGATGCCGGGGGTTGAGCGTTTGTGTTGTTTTGCAAAAAATGATGCGCAGCGCCGCCGCCCCACAAGGCGCGCGGGTCTTGCCCGGCAGAGGGGAGAGGGCTTCGTCTCCCCCGCCGCGTCAAATTGCCCCGGCTTTCAGCGTCGCCCGCCAATGGGCCAAGCGGGCTTTCACTTGGGCTTGGCGGGCGTAGGGCAATTCCTCGTCCGCCAAGCGTTCCAGCGTTTCAAAGGTGAAGCCGTCGGGGCCGTGGGTGGTCCAGGCCTGTTGCACGTCGCGGTGCGGGTCGCCGCCGGTGCGCAGCGAAAACCACAGGCGGTTTTGCACCGTGTCCACATTGGGCGCTTGCCCGACCCACAATTGACCCGACGGCGCGCAGCGCACCGCGTAGATCCCCGCCACCGATTTCCGTTCCTTGTAGGCGGCGACCGCCGCCTTTTTGTCCGCGCTCTTCACCACTGCTCTCCGCCGGGTTCTTGGTTGCGGCGGCAATATACCCGGATGAAGTGGAAGCGCAAGATATTATCCGGGTGAAATCAGCCCTCCCGCAGCCCCAACCGTCCGGCCAACCGGAACAGGTTGCTGCGGTCCACCCCCAGGCTGCGCGCCGCTTTGGCCCAATTCCCATCATGACGGGCCAGATGCTCGCGGATCATCCGGCGTTGCAGATCCTCCACCGCTTCGCGCAAAGGCAGGTCAGCGGCAAACGGCGGCTCGACCGCCGGAACAACAGAGGGCGTCGTCGGACTGACCGGCCCATCGACGTCCGTCAGCCCCAGATCGGCGGCGTTCAGCGTCAGCACCCCGCCCTCGGCGGCGCGAGCGGCGCGGGCGCGGATGGCCCCCCGGCCAATGGCGTGCTCCAACTCCCGCACATTGCCCGGCCAGGGGTAGGACAGCAACCGCCGCTCCGCGTCCGACGACAGGCGCAAATTGCGCAAACCCAGCCGCGCCCGGTTGCGGTCCAGGAACAGCCCGGCCAGCCGCAACGCCTCGGTTCCGCGCTGGCGCAGCGGCGGCACCGGCAGCGGGTAAACGCTGAGCCGGTGGTAGACGTCGGCGCGGAAACGCCCCTCCGCCACCTCGCGCGCCAGATCGCGGTTGGTCGCGGCGATGACGCGGACGTTCACGGTCAGATGGCGGTCGGATCCCACCCGCTGGATCTCGCCATTCTGCAAGGCGCGCAGCATCTTGGCCTGAACCGCCAGGGGCAGTTCCCCAACCTCGTCCAAAAACAGGGTGCCGCCGTCGGCCAGCTCGAACTTGCCGCGCCGGTCGGCCACCGCGCCGGAAAAGGCCCCGCGCACATGGCCGAACAGCTCGCTTTCCACCAGCGCGTCAGGCAGAGCCGCGCAATTGACATGCACCAGCGGGCCGCGCGCCCGACGCGATCGGGCGTGCAGGCGGCGCGCCACCAGCTCCTTGCCGACGCCGGTTTCGCCCAGCACCAGCACCACCAGATCGCTGTCGGCCACCGCGTCGATTTCCCGCAACAGCGCGGCCATCGCCGGGCCTTCGCCAACCAGCTCATGCGCCGGATCGGGCCGCTCGTCGAAGGCGCGCGACGGCTCCGCCAATTGCGCCCGCCGCTCCATCGCCTCGGCCAACGCCGCCGTCAATCGGGCCAGACTGGCGATGGCGTCGTCCAGCCCGTCAAACCGTCCGGGATGCAGCGCGTCCAACGTCAACACCCCCCGCACCACATCCCCACCTGATCCCCTCAATGGCGCGCCAACGCAATCATGGACGTGCAGCCGGTCGAGCCGGTCGGGAATCAGCCCATCGTAAGGGTCGGGCAGGGGGCAATCGGCGGGAAAGCGCGTCAGCGGCGCGCCGGATTCGACGATGGCGCGCAAGCGCGGGTGCTCGTCCAGGCGAAAGCGGCGGCCCAGCGTGTCGGGACTGAGGCCCCGCGTGGCCAGCGGAACCAGCCGATCGCCGTCCAAGCGCAACACCGCGCAAGCGTCGCAGGGCAGGCGTCGGGCGACCAGCTCCAACAGCGTCGGCCACAGCCGATCCGGGCTATCGAGCCGGTCCAGCAGCCCGGCGACCTCGTCGGGAACGAAGGAGAGTGTCGAAAAGACATCCATGTTGTCCATTCGACATCATACCCCAGTCGGTCCGTCTGACAACAGCCCGCTGACGCGGCGCGGAAACCCGCGCCCGACGCTCTGGCACAGGGATTGCCATTGGAGATGCGACATCTCGCCGCGCAACAAAGGATCACGCCCGCCATGCTGACGCCCGCCCAGACCGCCATCATCAAGGCCACGGCCCCGGTGGTCGCCGCCCACGCCAACCAGATCACCGCCACCTTCTACCCCTTGATGTTCGAGCGTTTCCCCGAGGTGCGCGCCGTCTTCAACCAAAGCCACCAGCGCGGCGGCGCCCAACCGCAGGCGCTGGCCAACGCCATCATCGCCTACGCGTCCAACATCGACCGGCTGGAGGTTTTGGGGTCAGCGGTGGCGGGCATCGTGCAAAAGCACGTCTCGCTGAACATCACAGCGGATCAGTATGAGATTGTCGGAAGCTGCCTGATGGAGGCCATCGGGCGGGTTCTGGGCGACGCGGTGACGGCGGAGATCGCCGACGCCTGGGGGGCCGCCTATTGGCAGCTCGCCCGCCTGCTGATCGCGGCGGAAGAGGCCGAATACGCCCGCAAGGCGGCGCTGACCGGCGGTTGGCGCGGCGCGCGGCGCTTCCGCATCGTCGAAAAGACGCCGGAAAGCGCGGTCATCACCTCCTTCCGCTTGGCCCCGGTCGATGGTGGGCGGGTGATGGATTTCCAGCCCGGCCAATATCTGGGCCTGAAGCTGACCATCGACGGCGAAACCGTCCACCGCAACTACAGCCTGTCGGCCAGCCCGAACGGCCAGACCTACCGCATCTCGGTCAAGCGGGAGGAGCGCGGGCAGGTTTCGGGATTCCTGCACGACCGCGCCGCCGTGGGCGACGAGCTGGAGGTCTACCCGCCCGCCGGGGAGTTCGTGTTGACCGACAGCGCCGCGCCGCTGCTGCTCATCACTGGCGGCGTCGGACAAACCCCAGCCCTGCCGCTGGCCGAACAGGCATTGGCCGCCGGGCGGCGGGTGGTCTATGTCCACGCGGCGATCAACGGATCGGTTCACGCCTTCCGCGACCATGTCGACGCGCTGGCGGCCCGCCACGCCGCCTTGCAAACCGTCTATTGCTACGCCGAACCGGACGCCCACGACCAACCCGACCTGATCGGCCTGCTGGACCAGGAGCAACTGGCCGCCCTGCTGCCGACCGACGCCGGGACCGAGGCCTATGTCGTTGGGCCGAAGCCCTTCATGGCGGCGGTGATCGCCGCCCTGACCGCGCTGGGCCTGCCGAGCGGCGCCATTTTCCACGAGTTCTTCGGTCCCAAGGAAGCCGTCGCCTGAGCGCCCACGCCGTCCGCCCGCTCCCCCATTCCTTACCGGATGGGGGAGCGAACATCCTGTGTTTTCAAGGAACGTCCGATCATGGACATGAGAAATTTCTACGACCATCACAACGACGTTCTGACTCTGGCGGCGGCTGTCGAACGGCGGCTGGACCCGGCGGGCGTCGCGGCGGATCCGGCCCCGGTCGCCGCCGATCTGGTGCGGCTGTTCGGCAAATTCTCCGTCCATCTGGCGGTGGAGGACAAGGCGCTCTATCCCCGGCTGACGCGCGACGGCGATCCGACGCTGCGCGGTCTGGCCACCCGCTTTCACGACGAGATGGGCGGGTTGACCCAGCGCTTTGAGGCCTACCGCAAACGCTGGCCCGGCCCGCTGGCCATCGCCAAGGATCCGGCGGGCTTCGTCGCCGAAACCAGGACGATTCTGGACCAGCTCAAAAACCGGATCGCCCGCGAAAACGCCGAACTCTACCCGCTGGCCGAACGGCTGGGGGCGGAGAAAACCGCCGCGTGACGCCTCTCACCATTGACTGCGTTGATTTGGACCATACCCAGGCCGATGTCGGGGGCGTAGGCTTGTGTCCTGCGGAATGAAGGGCGTCGCCCATCGTTCCCCTATCTTGTGAGCCTTTTGGGCCTTCCGAGCCTTTCGGCTGGAATCATCATGCAGCCTTCCGACGCGCCCCGCGCCGTCCCGTCTCTTGGGCGGGTGGCAGCGGTTCATGGATCCGTGCTTGACCTCGCCTTTCCCAAAGACGCGCTTCCGGCGTTGCTGGAGGCCGTCGAAATCCTGTGGGACGGGCCGGAGCGGTTGATCGCCGAGGTTCAGTCGCACCTGGATCCCGAAACAGCCCGCGCCATCGCTTTGCAAAGCACCTCCGGGTTGGCGCGCGGCGTGGCGGCGCGGGCCACCGGCGCGCCTTTGACCGCGCCGGTCGGCGACGCCGTGCTGGGGCGGTTGATCGACGTGATGGGAACCCCGCGCGACGGCGGGCCGGATCTGCCCGCCGACGGGCCGCGCCTGCCGATCCACCGCGCGCCGCCGTCGCTGTCCCAACGCTCGTCCAAGCGGGAACCCATCGCCACCGGCATCAAGGTGATTGATTTGCTGGCCCCGCTGGCGCGCGGCGGCAAGGGGGCGATGTTCGGCGGGGCCGGGGTCGGCAAGACCGTGCTGGTCATGGAGCTGATCCGCAAGATGGCCGACCTGCACAGCGGCGTTTCCGTTTTCGCAGGCATCGGCGAACGGTCGCGCGAAGGCCAGGAGCTGTGGGAGGAAACCCGCGCGTCGGGCGTGCTCGACCGCACCGCCCTGGTGTTCGGCCAGATGAACGAGCCGCCGGGGGCGCGTTGGCGCGTCGGCCTGACCGCGCTGACCATCGCCGAGCATTTCCGCGACGCGGCCAAGCGCGACGTGCTGCTGCTGATGGACAATGTGTTCCGCTTCGTCCAGGCGGGGGCGGAGGTGTCGGGCCTGCTGGGGCGGCTGCCGTCGCGGGTCGGCTATCAACCGACTCTCGCCAGCGAAGTCGCTGAGCTGGAGGAGCGCATCGCCTCGACCGACGGGGCGGTGGTGACGGCGATCCAGGCGGTCTATGTCCCCGCCGACGACTTCACCGATCCGGCGGTGGCCGAGCTGTTCAGCCATCTCGACAGCTCCATCGTGCTGTCCCGCGCCATGGCGGCGGAGGGGCTGTATCCGGCCATCGACCCGCTGACCTCCACCTCCAGCCTGCTCGACCCGCTGGTGGTGGGGGAGGAGCATTACCGGCTGGCCGAGGACGTCCGCCGCACCATCGCCCATTACCGCGATTTGCAGGACGTCATCGCCCTGCTGGGCGTCGAGGAGTTGAGCGCCGCCGACCGTCTGGCGGTCAAGCGCGCCCGCCGTCTGCAACGTTTCCTGACCCAGCCCTTCGCCGTGACGGAGGCCTTCACCGGCCACAGCGGCGTCAGCGTGCCGCTGGCCGACACGCTGGCCGGATGCCGGGCCATTCTGGACGGGGTCGGCGACGATTGGGCCGAATCCTCCTTCTTCATGACCGGCACGCTTGCGCAAGCGCAAGCCCGCGAAACGGAGGGGAAACGCTGATGGCGGGCCGATTCCTGGATCTGGTCATCACCACCCCGACCGCCGTGGTCGCGCGCAGCGCCGCCGTCACCCATCTGCGGGCGGAGGACGACAGCGGCGCGTTCGGAATCCTGCCCGGCCACGCCGATCTGTTGACCGCGCTGTCGGTGTCGGTGGTCAGTTGGCGCGAAGCGGACGACGACGCAAACGGAACCGGGAGGGAGCGCCATTGCGCGGTGCGCGGCGGCGTGCTGACCGTCGCCGACGGGGCGCGGATCGCCGTGGCGACGCGGGAGGCGGTGGCGGGCGACGATCTGGCCACGCTGGAGCGCGACGTGCTGACCCGCTTCCGTCAAGAGCGCGCGGCGGAGGGCGAGGCGCGCGGCGGCGCCCGGCGGCTGCGGCTGGCGGCGGTTCGTCACATCCTGTCTTACCTGCGCCCCGACCGGCGAACCGCCCCGCCATCCTTGCGCGACGGCGGGGGCGGGGAAGGGGACGCGCCATGACCGAACCGACCAACCCAAAACCGGATGCTTCCAACGGCAATGGCCGCAACCACCTTGCCGAGCCGGTGCGCCGCCGCCGCGAGCGGCGCGAACGATGGGCGCGCGAGGGCGAACGGCCCATCGGGCGCAATCTGGCGCTGATCGGCGCGCTTGGCTGGCTGGTGGTGACGCCGCTGCTCGTCAGCCTGTTCATCGGACGCTGGCTCGACCGGATGGTTGGGGGGGGAATCTTCTGGACCGCCTCGCTGATCTTCGCCGGGGTGGTTCTCGGCGGCTGGCTGGCCTGGAAGCGCATCGAGGAGGAGCGGTGAACATGACGATCTCCACCATCCTGTCGGCCCTGCTGGGGCTGCTGGCCGGGGCGGCGCTGGGCGTCCTGTTCTTCCGCAGCCTCGCCGTCACGATCGACCGTTGCCTGGACGGCGGCGTCCGCCGGGTGTTGCCGCTCTACGCCCTGCGGCTGGTCGGGGCGGTCGCCGCCTTCACGCTGGCCGCCTTGGCCGGGGCGGCGGCGCTGCTGGGCATGTTGGTCGGTTTCCACGCCGCCCGCGTCGTGATCGTCCGCCGCGAAAAAGCGAAAAACCCGACGCAGGAGGCGCGATCATGATCGAATCGCCTCTCACCGCCCCAATCGCCTTCGCGCTGGGGCCTGTGACCATCACCCTGCCGGTTCTCACCACCTGGGGCCTGATGGCGGTGTTGACTCTCGGATCGGCCCTGGCGACGCGGCGACTGCGCGTGGTGGAGCCGGGCCGCGTGCAAACGGCGCTGGAGCTGGTGGTGCAGACGCTGAACCGGCAGATCGGCGAGACCATGCAGGCCGACCCCGCCCCCTTCCTGCCGCTGCTCGGCACGCTCTTCCTGTATCTGGCCACGGCCAACCTCACCGGGCTGGTTCCCGGTTTGAAGGCCCCCACCGCGTTCCTGGAAACCGCCGGGGCCTTGGCGCTGGTCGTGCTGCTGGCCACCCAGGCGTTGGGGGTGCGGGCGCGCGGGCTGTGGGGCTATCTGAAGGGCTTCGCCCAACCCACGCCGCTGCTGCTGCCGCTGAACATCCTGGCGGAGCTGACGCGGGCCTTTTCGCTGTCGGTGCGCCTGTTCGGCAACGTGATGAGCGGCGAATTCGTCATCGGCATCGTCCTGTCGCTGGCCGGGCTGTTCGTGCCGGTGCCGCTGATGGCGCTGGAACTGCTGCTGGGGCTTGTGCAGGCCTACATCTTCACCATTCTCGCCGCCGTCTTCATCGGCGGCGCGGTCGGCTCCATCGAAAGGGGTTAAGCCATGGACATCCACGCCATCAGCGTTTTGTGCGCGACCATCGCCGTGTCGGTCGGCGCCATCGGCCCGGCGTTGGCGGAGGGGCGGGCGGTCGCCGCCGCGATGGAGGCCATCGCCCGCCAACCCGAAGCGGCGAACACCCTGTCGCGCACCCTGTTCGTCGGGCTGGCGATGATTGAGACGATGGCGATCTATTGTCTGGTCATCGCGCTGCTGCTGCTGTTCGCCAATCCGTTCGTCTGAAGGGGGCGGCCATGCGAATCGACGGTTGGACGCTGCTTCTTCAGGCCATCAATTTTCTGGTTCTGGCGTGGCTGCTCCGCCATTTCCTCTACCGCCCGGTGTTGGCGGTGATCGCCGAACGGCAGGCGACCACCGAACGGGCGCGGGTCGAGGCGGACGCCGCCCGCGCCGACGCCGGACGGCTGCGGCAGGGGCTGGAGGGCGAACGGGCCGGGCTGTCGGAGGAGCGCGACCGCCTGCTCGCCGACGCCCGCCGTCAGGCCGACGCCGAACGCGCCGATTTGCTTGAGCGCGCCCGCGCCGAGGCCGCGCGCCTGCTGGCCGAAGCCGCCGCTGCCCTGGACGACGAGCGCCGCCAAGCGGTCAACGGCCAGCGGCAGGCCGCCGCCGAACTGGCTCTGGCGGTGGCGGCGCGGCTGCTGGGCGCGGCGGACGGCGCGGCCAGCCTGACCCAACGCTTCCTGATCGAAGCCTGCCAAAGCGTCGCCGGGCTGGCCGAGGCCGACCGCCGCGCGCTGGTCGAGGATGGGGCCAGTCCGCCCAATCCGCTGCCGCTGCGGCTGGTCAGCGCCGCGCCCTTGGGCGAGGGAACACTGACCGACGCGCGGGCGCGGCTGGAAACCGCCCTGGGGCGGCCCGTGGCGCTGGACACGGGCGACGATCCCGGCCTGATCGCGGGGGTGGAGCTGCATTTTCCGCACAGCGTCCTTCGCCATTCCTGGAAACAGGCTCTGGCCGAGGCGATGGAGGAGCTGACGCGCGATGACCGCACCCAAAACGACGCCGCTTAAGGACGCGCTGGATCTCTGGCTGCCGCAGGCGCTGCGCCGGGTGGACGGCGTGGCCGCCAACCCGCGCTTTGAATCCATCGGGCGCATTGAATCGGTGGGCGACGGCGTCGCCCGCGTGTCCGGCCTGCCCGGCGCGCGGTCGGACGAACGGCTGGTCTTTCCCGGCGGGGTGGCCGGGCTGGCGGTCGATCTTGACCAGGACATCGGTTGCGTGCTGCTGGGCGAGGACCGCCATCTGTCCGCCGGGGACATCGTGCGCGGGACCGGGGCCGTCGTGCGCGCGCCGGTCGGCGACGCCCTGCTGGGCCGGGTGGTCGATCCGCTGGGAAACCCGCTCGACGGCGGGCCGCCCGTCGAGGCCGACCGTTGGGAGCCGGTGGAGCGCCCCGCCCCGACCATCGCCGACCGGGCGGCGGTGACGGAACCGATGCTGACCGGAACCGCCGTGATCGACGCCATGTTCCCGTTGGGGCGCGGGCAGCGCGAATTGGTGATCGGCGACCGCGCCACCGGCAAAACGGCCATCGCGGTGGACGCCATCCTCAACCAGCGCGGCGGCGACGTTCTATGCGTCTACATCGCCATCGGCCAAAAGGCGTCCGGCGTCCGCGCGGTGATCGAGGCGGTGCGCGCGGGCGGCGCGGCGGACCGCTGCCTGTTCGTCGTCGCCGCCGCCGACAGCCCGCCGGGGCTGCAATGGCTGGCCCCCTACAGCGGCTTCACCATGGCCGAGCATTTTCGCGACAGCGGGCGGCACGCGCTGGTGATCGTCGATGATCTGACCAAGCACGCCGCCGTGCACCGGCAATTGTCGCTGCTGCTGCGCCGCCCGCCGGGGCGCGAGGCCTACCCCGGCGACGTCTTTTACCTGCACGCCCGCTTGCTGGAGCGCGCGGCCAAGCTGTCGCCCGCGCGGGGCGGCGGGTCGCTGACCGCGCTGCCCATCGCCGAAACCCAGGCGGGCAACCTGTCGGCCTACATCCCGACCAACCTGATTTCGATCACCGACGGCCAAATCGTTCTGGACGCCAAGCTGTTCCACGAGGGGCAGAAACCGGCGGTGGACATCGGGCGCAGCGTGTCGCGGGTGGGCGGCAAGGCGCAGCCCCCAGCCCTGCGGCGGCTGGCCGAACCCCTGCGCCTGGATTACGCCCAGTTTCTGGAGCTTGAAGCCTTCAGCCGCTTCGGCGGCATGGTGGACGACCGCACCCGCAAGGCCGTGGCCCATGGCCAGCGGATGCGGGCGCTGCTGGCCCAACGGTCTCTGGCGCCGCAACCGCTGGCCCGCCAATTGGCGCAATTGCTGGCCCTGGACGATGGAACGCTCGACGCCATTCCGCTCGACGCCCTGCCGCGCTTTCAGGCGGCCTTGGCGGCGGGGCTGGACGCCCAGACGTTGGCGGCGACCGCCCATCTGGCGCGCGGCGGCGCGCTGGACGACGCCGCCCGCGCCGAGCTGCGCGCCGCCGTGGCGGACGCCGTCCGCGCGCTGGGGCCGTCGCCGGGGGCCGCGCCATGACCGAACGCCTGACCGAGGTCGAGGCGCGGCGCGCCAGCGTTCAGGACCTCAGCGCCGTGACGGACGCCATGCGGGCGTTGGCGGGGGTCTGGCTGCAACAGGCGCTGGGCCTGCTGGGCGGCGCGCGCGCCTACGCGGCGGTGATCGAGCGCGCGCTGGGCCAGGCGCTCGCCCTGACCGAAGACGGGGCGGGGGAACAGGGTTGGAGCCGTTCGGCCACAGTTCGCCCCCTCCCTAACCCTCCCCCGCTGGCGCGGGAGAGGGGACAATCGCCGCATCCCGACGACGCTCCAGCCTCCCTCTCCCGCGAAGCGGGGGAGGGTCGGGGAGGGGGCGACGACCGCCCGGTCCTGCTGCTGTTCGCGCCCGAGCATGGCTTCGTCGGGGCCTTCGCCGAACGGTTGGTCGAGGCGGCGCTCGCCGCGCCGAAGGACCACGCGCTGTGGGTGGTCGGCAGCCGGGGCGCGGCGCTGCTGGAGGAGCGGGGCAGGGCGGCGGATTGGGTGGCGCCGATGGCGACCCGCGCCGACGGCGTGCCCGCGACCGCCCGCGCCGCCGCCGAGGCGTTCTACAAGGCCGCCGCCGCGCATCGGGTGGGGCCGGTGTCCTTGCTGTTCGGGCAAACCATCGGCGGCGCGCCGCCGGAGATCCGCCGCGAAACGTTGCTGCCGTTGGATGTCGCCCGTTTCCCCCAGCCAACGCCGGGGGGATCGCCGCCGCTGACCAACCTGCCGCCCGCCGCCCTGGTGAACCGGCTGATCGACGAGTATGTCTTCGCCCGGCTGGCTGAAGCCGCCATGGAGGGCTTCGCCGCCGAAAACGCCGCCCGGCTGGCGGTGATGCTGACGGTCCAGAGCAACATTGAGGCGACGCTGGAGGATCTGACCGGCGTCGCCCGCCGCCTGCGCCAGGAGGACGTGACCAGCGAGTTGATCGAGCTGGCGACGGGGGCCGAGGCGCTGGGCGGCGCGCGGCGGCATCCTCGGCCGCAGCGTGGACCGCCCGCTCGATAAGGCGGCCAAGGATGCGCTTGACCAGGCTCCTGTCATCACGCTGAGCGCGGGTGAGCACAATCCTGGTCTCAGCATCAATTTAAAATTGTTGGAACTGTCGAACAGCTTTTCATTGACAGTGACGCCCTCTCAAGCAATACCTTTAATAGATGTTTTATGTATTAAAACTCTCATAGGATGCATTCAATCGTATGTATTTCTGAAAAGAGGATTTCTCTTTCAGTCTGTATCCGATTGGTGCTTTGCCGCTCCAGACAACAGAGTCCCGAGCGGCTCCGAAGGGCGGGAAAACGCATCGCTGCCAAAGGATCACAATGAACACTCTTCGATTGATACGCCGGGCTTCATTCGCGGTCGCCATTGGCAGCATCGCAATCGCCTTTCTCACCATTCTCGCCCTTCCTGCGCAGGCGGCCCAGCGCTTGGTCCTGACCGGAGCCAGCACGGTCGCTCCGCTGGCCGCCGAGATCGGCAAGCGCTTCGAGGAAACCCACCGCGACCTCCGGGTCGATGTCCAGACTGGCGGTTCGTCGCGCGGCATCCGCGACGCGCGCGAGGGGCTGGCCGACATCGGCATGGTGTCCCGTGCCTTGAAGGCGTCCGAAGCCGATCTGAAATCCTATTCGATCGGGCTCGACGGCATCACGCTGATTGTCCATAAGGACAATCCGGTGAAGGAGTTGACCACGGATCAGATCGTCGCGATCTACACCGGCAAGATCCGCGACTGGGCGGACGTCGGCGGTCGACCGGGCCGCATCGTCATCGAGAACAAGGCCGAAGGCCGCTCCACCCTGGAACTGTTCCTCGACCATTTCAAGCTGACCTCTCCGCAGATCACCGCCGACGTGGTGGTCGGCGACAACGAGCAGGCCATCAAGGTGATCGTCGGCAATCCGCTTGCCATCGGCTACGTCTCCATCGGCGCGGCGGTCTATTCGGCTGACAGCGGCCTGCCGATCCGGCCACTGCCCTTGAACGGCGTTCTTCCCACCGTCGACGCCGTCAAGGAAAAGAAATTTCCGATCGTGCGCGAACTGAACCTTGTCGTGAAAGCCGAGCCAACCGGCCTGACGAAAGAGTTCATCGAGTTCGCCCAATCGCCGAAGGTGTCCGACCTTGTCAAAGACCTCTTTTTCGTCCCCCTCCAGTGACCGGATCAAACCCGCCATCGCCTATGGCGACCGGGCTTTGCCGATCCTGCTGTGGTCGGTCGCCATTCTGGTCAGCCTAATCATCGCGATCATCATCGCGGTGGTCGTCATCGAAGCGTGGCCCGCCCTTCGTCACATCGGCGTGCTGCGCTTCCTGACCGACGCCACTTGGCACCCCACCTCGGACCGCTTCAACCTCTGGCCGATGGTGGTGGGAACCTTCCTGGTCACCAGCGGCGCCCTCGCACTGTCGGCGGTGCTGGGGTTGCTCTCGGCGATCTTCTGCTGTTTCTACGCCTCGCGCGCCGTTGCCGGCGCCTACGCCCGCATCGTCGAACTGCTGGCGGGAATCCCGTCGGTCGTCTACGGCTTTTGGGGGCTGGTCGTGCTGGTGCCGATCATCGGTCGGATCGCCCAGCCGGGGGCAAGCCTGCTGGCGGCGATCCTGGTGCTGGCCATGATGGTGCTGCCGACCATCAGCATGGTCGCCACGGTCAGCCTGCGCGCCGTTCCGCCGGATCTGATCCTGGGCGGCCATGCGTTGGGCCTGTCCAAATGGTCGATCGTCACCAAGGTGGCCTTTCCAGCCGCCAAACGCGGCCTCGCCACCAGCGTCGTGCTGGGCGCCGGTCGTGCGCTGGGCGAAACCATGGCTGTGCTGATGGTCTCCGGCAACGTCGTCCAGATCCCGTCCAGCCTGTTCGATCCATTGCGGACGCTGGCCGCCAACATCGCCCTGGAAATCGCCTATGCCGGCGATTTCCACCGCTCCACCCTGTTCGTCAGCGGCCTCGCCCTGACCCTGATGGTTTTGGCAACCGTGTGCGTCGCCGAGGCCGTCGGCCCGGATCGCCGCCATGACTGAACACTCCGTCGCGCTCCGGCTCCGTTGCTCATCCATCGACCGGCACGCCCTGCTGGTCTGGGTCGCGCCCGTCCTTGTGCTGCTGTTCGTCGGCTGGATGCTCGGCGATCTTCTCGCCCACGGGCTCGGGGGGCTGGACTGGGGGTTTCTGACCGAGGCGCCGCGCCGCGCCGGACGACAGGGCGGGATCGGCCCCATCCTGGTTTCGACCCTGCTGATCCTCTTCGTCTGCCTGGCGGTATCGCTGCCGCTCTCCGTCGCCACCGCGTTGCTGCTGTCCGAGTTCGTCTCCCCCTCCCACCGGGGCGCGCGGTTGGTTCGGCTGAGCCTGGACGTGCTGGCCGGCATTCCCTCGATCATCTTCGGCATCTTCGGCAACGCGTTCTTCTGCAAGGTCCTGGATCTGGGCTTCTCCATCGTCGCGGGCGGCCTGACCCTGGCCTGCATGTGCCTGCCGGTGCTGATCCGCACGACCGAACAGAGCCTCGCCGCCGTGCCCCGCAGCTACCGCATGGGCGCCGCCGCGCTGGGTTTCTCCAAGTCGAGCGCCATCCTCCGCGTGATCCTGCCGGTCGCGATGCCGGGCATCATGATCGGCACCCTGCTCGCGGTCGGCCGGTCGTTGGCGGAGACCGCCGCGCTGATCTTCACCAGCGGCTACGTTGACCGGATGCCCTCGTCGCCGTGGGATTCCGGTCGGGCGCTGTCGGTCCACATCTTCGACCTGTCCATGAACGTCTCGGGCGGGGATGCCAACGCTTACAAATCGGCCGTCGTCCTGCTCGGCCTGTTGCTGTTGATCAATGGAGCGGTGTTATGGATGAGCAGTCTTTGGCAACGATTGGCCGGCCTGTCCCCGGCAACCAGATGAGTCGCGTTGCCCTGGAGACCTGGGACGGCGAGGCGGGACCGGCCAACGACGTCGCGCCCGGCGTCGCGCCCAGCGTCGCCCCTGGCCCCGCCGACGGCGCGCCGCCGTTGTGGCGGGTCTGCGACGTCACCGTCCGCTACGGCCGCAAGGTCGCCGTGTCGTCGGTCTCGATGGATCTGCTGAAGGGTGGAGTGACCGCCATCATCGGCCCGTCCGGCTGCGGCAAGAGCAGCTTCCTTTCTTGCCTCAACCGCTTGGCGCTTGCGATCGACGGTTGTTCGGTGTCGGGACGCATCACGCTGGGTGGGCAGAACATCCTGGCGCCGCGCATCGACGAGATCGCGCTGCGCAAGCGCATCGGCTTCATTTTCCAACGTCCGAACCCGTTTCCGCTGTCGATCCGCCGCAATCTGGAATTGCCGCTGCGCGAGCACGGCATGCGCGGACGCGCCGCCCTCGACGAGGCGATCGAGACGGCGCTCCAGTCCGTCGGGCTGTGGAACGAGGTCAAGGACCGGCTGGATTCCCCGGCGCAACTGCTGTCCGGCGGACAACAGCAACGCCTGTGCATCGCCCGCGCCCTGGTGCTTCAGCCCGAGGCCCTGCTGATGGACGAGCCGTGCAGCGCGCTCGACCCCATCGCCACCGGAGTGATCGAGGATCTGGTCGAATCCCTGAAGCGGCGGCTGACCATCGTGATCGTCACGCACAATCTGCGGCAGGCCAAACGCCTGGGCGATCATGTCGCGCTGTTCTGGAGTCACGACGGCTGCGGCCAGCTCTTGGAAACCGGCGAGGCCGACCAGATCTTCCACGCGCCCGCGCAGGACTTGACCCGGCTCTACATCTCCGGCGGCATCGGCTGACGGGCAAACACGATGGGAGCCACGATGAGGGGAGGCGGTTCGCCGCCTCTCAGTCCGTGTTGCGGACCAGCGGAATGCCGTTGTTGCCGATGGGGATGTAGATGGTCGCCTTGTTGGGGGAATCCGCCAGCTTCATCTGGGCCTGGATCGCTTCGTGTTGAAGGTAGTTCTGCGTCAGGGTCGATGAGACGACTCGCTGGGCCTCCGCGCTGCCGTTCGCCTCGACGATCTTGATCTCGGCGTCCTTGCGCGCGATCTGCATCAGGATTTCTTTTTCCTCCAGAAGCTGCTGCGCCGACAGCTTCTTTTGCACGGCTTGGGCCACCACCTCGGGATAGTCGATGTCGCCAGCGTCCAGGCTGACCAGAATGAAAGGCGTGTTGGCGACATAGGCGTCCAGGTTGCTTTTCACGTCGCGGGCGATCTCGCCCATCAGCGACTTGATGTCGGTGCTCTTGTGCTTTTGCAGAGCGTCGCGGACATAGGAGCGGAAGGGTTCGCGGACGTAGCGCGCGTACCAGTTCTCGCCCCCGAGATCATCGACGATGGTCTGCATGCTGCCGGGCCTCAGCGCGATGACCGCGTGGAATTTGAACCGGATGTTCAGATCGTCGCGGGTGAGGACGGTGAAATCCTCGGTGTAGGTGGTCGGCCGCACGTCGATGGTGATGATCTCGTTGCGCCACAGCGAAATGCCGAAATTCGCCGGCCCGGTGATGACCCCTTTGAAACCGCCGGCGCCGAGGATGCGCGGTCGCTCGTAAACATAGCCCTCATGGCCCGGCGGCGCGTAGGGGTTGGTGTAGGTCAGCGAGGCGGCCAGCACCACAAGCCCGACCAGCAGCTTCGTGAACAGGATGCGGACGACGAATTTGTGCAGCCGCTTCTGGGCCAGCAACATTTCCGTTTCGTGACTGACCGGTTCGGTCTTCCGGGACCGGAACAGCCGGAAAACACCCTTGACCGCCCATATCTTGGCCAGAAGGGAGACCTTGATGACGGCGAGCTGTGCTTGCACGCCCCAGGCCAGAAGCCGCTCCGACAGCGGCGCTTTCGGCCCGGCTGCCTCCGGTCGGCCCCGGCCCCACATGTCCCCCCCCCGGACGCGGGACGAGCGGTCGAACAACTGATCCGGCAAATCTTCCATGACCATTCAGTCTCAGGATGGAGTGCTCGCCGCGCCCGTATCGAGCGGCGGCGAACCTTCATTGAAGGGAGGCTTCACATCCACGCCCCCGTCTCCCGTTTCCTCGCCTGCGGTGCGGGCGAGCGGTGGCAGGAGCAGGGAAATCAGCGCGGCCGTCGCCAGAAAACCGGCGGACCAGACAAGGCAGCCAACCAGCCCATGAGTCTGGTAGGCCCAACCCGACATCAGCGTGCCGACCAGCCGGCCGCCGGCGTTCGCCATGTAGTAGAAGCCGACATCGGCCGCCGCCTTCTTCCGGTCGCTGTAGAGCAGAACCAGATAGGAGTGGATGATCGAGTTGACGGCGAAGAACACGCCATAGCCCAGCAGGCCGACGACGATGACCACCGTGGGGTCGATCCCGGCGGTCACGGCGACCACGATGCCGATGGGAAAGAACATCAGATTGGCGGTCCACAGCGCCACCGACGTATGGCCCATCGTCACCGCAAGGTCGTCGCCGTTGAAGAAGCGCGATACCACCGATTGGGCGACGCCATAGCCGACGATCCACAAGGAGAGGAAGGCGGCGACCCCCGTGTAGCTCCACCCCGCGATTTCCTGAAGGAAGACAGGAAGCCCGATCACGAACCAGACGTCGCGCGACCCGAACAGGAAGAAGCGGGCGCCCGACAGGATGTTGATCGCCGGGGTCTTGGAGAACAGCGATTTGATTTTGACCTTTTTGGTCGCACGACCCAGCCCTTTCGGCAGGGTCGGAATCACAAGAAAGGTGGCGACAGCCAGGCAGACCGCCATGACGCCCATGGAAATCTGCATGCCGAGACTGGTCATCATCAGGCCGCCCAGCAGGAACCCCACGCCCTTCAGGGCATTCTTCGATCCGGTGATGATCGACACCCATTTGAACAGCGCGGCGTCCGACCCTTCCGGGATCACGAACTTCAGGCTGGTTTTCGAGCCGACCTTGACCAGATCCTTGGCGGTCCCCGACATCCCCTGGGCGACCATGACGTAGAAGACCGACAGATGGGCGTCGCCGACGGTCATCATCGCCATGGCGAGAACCTGGATCATCAGGCCGGCGATCAGGATCTTCTCCAGCCCGAAGGTGGCGCCCAGCCAGCCGCCGACAAAGTTGGTGACGATCCCGGCGACCTCGTACAGCAGGAACAGAGCCGCGATCTGAAACGGATTGAAGCCCAACGCATGGAAGTGAAGAACCACCATCATGCGTATCGCGCCGTCGGTCAGCTCGAAGCCCAGATACGGAATGGTGAAGGATATGACTCGCCGGCCGATGCTCATCTGTCAGACATGCTTTTTGAAAAGGATCACTGAAGGGTGGCCGCGACCGGTCCCGACGCCCGATGATGGTGGATGGCGGCGTCCAGCGCCAGCTCGAACCCCGGAACGCCGTCGAGCGCCCCGTCGTCCGACACGGGAATGAGGTCGATCATCGGCCCGGCCTGCTTCGCCGCAAGGCGCTTCTGAAGGGCGGATTGCGCGCGCAGCCCGTTGGCGGTCGAGACGAGGTTGAAGGCGTTGTTCAGGATCAGCGACGATCCCAGCCCGAACACGCCAGCCAACGCCCCGACGATGCAAACCGAATTCGGCACGAGGGTCAACGCGAAGCTGCGCTTGACGTTGGCCTCCAGATTTTCGGAAATCTCGAACAGCAGGTCGAACTTGGCGAAATTGCCGTCCATGAACACCACGTCGGCGATGTCGGTGGCCGCGTCGGCGGCGCCGCGCAACGAGATCGAATAGTCGGCCTGCGCCAGCCCGACCGTGTCGTTGATGCCGTCGCCGATCATCGCGACCTTCAACCCGCGATCCTGCAACTGCTTGACGTATTTCGCCTTGTCCTGCGGCAGCACCTCGGCGAAATACTTGTCGATGCCCAGGCGCCGGGCAAGGTTGCGGGTCGGCGCCTCGTGGTCGCCGGAGATCAGGTAGATTTCGCTGATGCCGCGCTTTTCCCGCAGAGTCTGGATGATCTCGTGGGCCTCGGGGCGCGGGCTGGCCTGCAACTCGATCAGCCCGACCAGACGGCGGTCCGCCGCGACGAAGATGGTCGAGCCGCCCTCGTCGTGGATGCCGTCCGCCAGTCCGGCCACCTCCGCCGAAATGCCGATGCTCTCGTTCTGCATGAAGCGCAGGCTGCCGATGGTGAAGGCTTTGCCGCCGATGCGGACCTGGATGCCGAACCCCATGCGGTAATCGGCCTCTTCGATCGCCGGCAGATCCAGGTTCCGCGCTGCGGCGGCGTTCAGGATGGCGCGGGCGATGGGGTGCTTGAAGCGCCGCTCCGCCGCCGCGACATGGGCCAAAACCTCGTTTTCGGTGAAAGCGCCGTCGAAGGACACAACCCGCTCGACAGTCGGAACCTCCTCCGTCAGGGTGCCGGTCTTGTCGAAGACCACCGCGTCCAGCTTGCAGATCTTCTCCAGAACACGGCCTTTCTTGATTAAGATGCCGTTCTTTGCGGCGACCGACAGCGACGACAGCATGGCCAGCGGACCGGCGATGCGGATGCCGGTGCCGAAGTCGGCGTTGATGACCGCCATCATGGCGCCGGGACCGGCGACCGCGTAGCCCAGACCGCCGAGGCTGAGCGTCGGCACCACCATCACGTCGGCGAAGGTCTCGGTCAGGGATTGCAGATCGACCTTGTGGTCGAACGACTGCTCGATGATCTTCACCATGCGCGCGGCGTTGGTGTTCTCGCCGGTCTCGCTGACCGTCACCTGGATTTTGCCGGTCAGCACGACCGACATGGCGAACACCCGGTCGGACGGCCCCCGTTCGGCCGGCGCGTGCTCTCCGGTCAGGGCCGACTGGTCGATCAGCGCCTCGCCGTCGAGAATGACGCCGTCCACCGGCAATTGCTCGCCGGAGCGGACGACGATGACGTCGCCCTTCTGCAACTCGGACACCAGGCATTCCATCTCGGCGCCGTCGATCATTCGCCAGGTCTTGCGCACCTGCCGCCCGAACATTTCCGCCAGGGTCCGGCGCTGCGCCTTGGAGGACGCGTCCAGCAGCACGTTGCTGACGTCGACCACCCACACCATGATGGCGGCTGGGATGACATGGCGGTAGGCGAGCGCCAGGATGATGACGGTCGCGTCCAGGATGTCGACCTTGATGCGGCGTTCGACGGCGATCGCCTTGGCCGCGCTGACAACGATGTGGGACGAGGTGACCGCCGTCGTCAGCACCGCCGCCAGCCGCAGGCCCGGCACGAAGAACGAGGCTCCCGCCAGCAGCATCGACGCGGTGGACAGCGTCAGTTGCAGCGGCGTCCGGTCGATGTGGAACTCCGCCTTGGGCATGCCCTCGATGGCGAAATGGCGGATGACCGCCGACACCGCGCCGGTCAGGCTTTCGACGATGCCGTCGCGCCCGACCAGCTTGGGGTCATACTGCACAAGAACGGTGCCGACCCCGGCGTTCACCGCGAAGGAGATCACCCCATCGAGATTGGTGAGGCGCGATTCGACCGCCTGCACGACCGAGGGGTAGCTGCGCATGTAAGGGTGCAGCAACCGCAGGCGGCCGGGAAGGTCGCTTTTCACCGTCCATTGGTCGGCGCCGGGAGCCGGGGACTCGGCGATGGCGGCGGTCGGGTGGACGGGCGCCCCCGGCGGCGGCGCCAGCGCGGCGGCGGTCGGGGCGGCGGCCGGTTTCGCGGGTTTGGCCGTCTTGGCGGGCTTGGACGGTCGGTATCCGGTCAGGAACTCGGCCTCCTCGCTCATGCCAAAATGAGCCAGCAGCCCGTACAGAAACTCCGATTCGCCGAACCGGCGGCTGTCGTACTCGACGGAGGCGGTCCCCGTCTCGTCGATGGTGATCCGCTCGGCCAACCGTTGGGCGATCAGGGCGCCGGTTTCCCGCTTGACGATCGGGGCGGCACGGGCCGACAGCGTCACCACCAGATGACCGGGCGTGAAGCTGGTCACCACGAAGTCGGTCAGGCCGATCCGGTCGGCCTTGGAATTCACCATGTCAGGGTCCTTCGTCCTTGTTGGTGGCGACGGCGAATCTGCGCTGGTAGACGTCGTTGAGCAGCAGGGCCGCCGGGCAGTTGTCGGTGGAGTTGGCGCCGGACCGGAACGAATCCGGCAATCCGATCTGCCAGCTCAGAAAGATCAGCAGGAAAGCGGACTCCAGTTCGGGCGGCACCGCCAGCGCCGCCATGACCGGCCCGGCGAACAGCACCAGTTCGCCGGGAATGCCGGGAACGCCGAAGCCGAGCACGTAGATCACCGGAAGGCAGACCAGCAGGTTCAGCACGTTGACTGGAACGCCGATGGTCATGCACACCGCCGGGACCAGCACGAAGCAGCAGATCAGCGACCCGTTCATGTTCAGCACCGATCCGGCGCCGATGGTGAAGTTGCGGATCGATTCCTGGACATGGGGGTAATGGCGGGCGATCAGATGCAGGTTGGTCGGCATGGCGACCGCTTCCGATCCGGTGGCCCACAACAGCGGGTACACCTTCACAAAGTAGTTGTTGAAGTAATCCTTCACCGAGAAGCCGACGATCCGTCGCTTGACGTGATACAGCAGCGCCGCGTGCCAGACCGAACACAGCAGGCCGGTCAGCAGCGCGACGGCCAGATAGACCAGGAAGATGCCGTGCGGGGTGGTCGGGCGCAGCTCGACGCCCAGGATGCGGACCAGACCGAACCGCTCGATGCCATGATCGCGGAAAGCGAGGTCGAGGACGTCCGGCATGGTTATCAGATACACACCGACCAGGAAGGCGAACAGCGGCGCCACATGGGTCAGCCACAGGCCCAAATCCTCGATCGCGTTCGGCAGCGCGGCGAGCAGCCGGATCAACCGGCCATGCCGGTTGCGCAGCAGGACGGCGGTGGCCACCGACGCGTAGATCGCATGGAAATAGGGACTCTCGACCAGCAGATGGCCGAACATCGGCAGGGCGCCGGCGAACGGCGCCGTACCCTGACCACCCGTGCCGCCAAGCGGTGGAAGCAGGCCCACCAACGGAAGCTGATAGATCACCGACACGGCGGCGATGGCGAACAGGCAGGCGGCGATGCGGGCGGCGGCGAACCACAGGGTTGTGTAGAGGGAAAAGCGCGCGCCACCGCCGCCGTGCTGTTGCATCATCCGCAGGAGCGAGGGCGCCAGGATCGCGTAGAGCACGAGGGGTGCAACCAGATCATACAGGCCGATGATTCGACCGACCACGCCCGCCAAGACGTTCGCCAAGGGGAATGCGGCGCCGAACAGCACCCCGGCGGCCACACCGCCGGCGGCGTGCAGAATCTTGTGGGTCGCCGCGTATCGCAAAATGGTCAGCATGGCCGTGGTTCGGATGTCGCGGCGAAAAATCGGCAAAGCCCGGCTCTTGGCGCGGGCCGGTACGGCGCGCCCGGGGAGGGAGTCGCGGACTGTCGAAAGATGAAGGGGAAGATCTCACGTCCCGCGTGAGCGCCCGGCGGACGCCGCGACGCCACGGTGGAGGCCCCGCCCGGCGGACGGGGCCAACCCGGTCGCGTCAGGCCGGAACGTGGGGTGTCGGCGCCGCTGCGGCGGCGTTTTCAGCAGGCGGCGGCGCGTCGGCCTTGGCGATGTCGGCGCGGACTTCGGCCGCGACGTCGCTCAGGCTGTCCTTGGCGCCAGTGACCGCGTTCTGCACGGTCGCGCCGACGAGCAACGCGCCCCTGATGCCGGATTTCAGCAGAGAACGACCGATCTGGGTCACTGGCTCGGCGGCCTTGCTGACAATCGGCCCGGCAACGGCGCCATAGAAGAAGAAAGCGCCGCGGGAGGCCAGGATCTTGCCGGCGGCGGACAGAAGGGGAAGTGCCAAGACGGTGCTCCTTATCGATGGGTGGCTTCGGTCGGTCAAGCCGTCCCCCATGGGGGGTCGGCCTCAACCAGCCCGGCAGCGAAGCCAAGAGTTGCTGACGGGCAATAATCTGATATTCATGATAACATGGAAATGTCGCGCGTAAATCGCTTTTTGAGAGAAATTATAGAGAATACGGCCACAGCGATATGAATTGCAGTTTTGACAATCAAATGGTACTCGAAATGAATGTCGTTTTGACATTCATCGAATTCATTCGTATGTATTCATCATGCAAATGTATTCATGGCTATCACATGAGGACAAAAGGCGCCACCCCATGGCGCCATGGCCTTTACGCCCGTTTCAAGAGGTTCAAATGTCGATAAAGATCGGAATCAACGGATTCGGCCGGATCGGCCGCCTTGCGTTGCGCGCCTGCCAGGGCCGCGCGGGGCTGGAGGTCGTCCACATCAACGAGATCGCCGGCGGTGCGGCGACCGCCGCCCATCTGCTGGAATTCGACAGCGTCCATGGCCGCTGGAACGTTCCGGTCGCGACGGACGGCGAATCGGTGTTCGTTGACGGCGTGCGCATCGGGTTCAGCAACGCCCCCGTTCCCGGCGAGGTGGATTGGCGCAAGCTCGGCGTCGACATCGTGCTGGAATGCTCCGGCAAATTCCGCACGCCGCAGACGCTCAAGCCCTATCACGACCGTGGCGTGCGCAAGGTGATCGTCGCCGCCCCGGTCAAGGAAGGGGCGCTGAACATCGTGATGGGCGTCAACGACCATCTCTACCAACCGGACACGCACCATCTTCTGACCGCCGCTTCCTGCACGACCAACTGTCTGGCGCCGGTGGTCAAGGCGATCCACGAGGGTCTGGGCATCCGCCACGGCGTCATCACGACGATTCATGACGTGACCAACACGCAGACCGTGGTCGATGCGCCGCTGAAGGATCTGCGGCGGGCGCGATCCAGCCTGATGTCCCTGATCCCGACGACGACGGGATCGGCGACCGCCATCGGCCTGATCTATCCCGAACTGCTGGGCAAGCTGAATGGGGTCGCGGTGCGGGCGCCGCTGCTCAACGCCTCGCTGACCGATTGCGTGTTTGAAGTGGCGCGGTCGACGACCGTGGAGGAGGTCAACGCCCTGTTCAAGGCGGCGGCCGACGGCCCGCTGGCCGGCATCCTCGGGTACGAGGAGCGGCCGCTGGTGTCGGTGGATTACGTCAACGACCCTCGTTCCGGCATCGTCGACGGGTTGTCGACCATGGTGGTGGACGGCACGCAGGTGAAAGTGCTCGTATGGTATGACAACGAGTTCGGTTACGCCCACCGCATGATCGACCTGGCGGCCAAGGTTGCGGTCGGGATGGCGCGTGGCCATGCCCGCTGACGGCGCCCGTTCGCCAACGGGGCAGTTGATGACCGAGGGTCCCTCGGATAGGGTGGCGCCCATGAAAATCAAGGACGTCATCTCGGGGTTGAGCGCGCTGGCGCAAGAGCATCGCCTCGCCGCGTTCCGCGTGCTCGTCCAGCAGGGACCGGAGGGGTTGCCGGCTGGAATGCTGGCGGAACGCTTGGGCGTCCCGCCAGCGACCCTGTCCTTCCACCTGTCGCAGTTGAGCCATGCCGGGCTGGTGCTGTCGCGCCGCCGGGGCCGGTCGATCATCTACAGCGTCGATGTCGACCGGTTCCAGGCGCTGCTCGGCTTCCTGACCGAGAATTGCTGCCAGGGCCACCCGGAGATGTGCCAGGTTCAGCCCCTGGAACAGGCCGAGACGGTCCAGAACTGCGGTACGGGCGCTTCCACGACGCGAAAAAGCTGCGCCTGAGGCGCAGACTACCCAGTCAGCTTCGACAGCAGGAACAGCGCCGAACCGACGATGGCGGCGACGATGGCGCCGCTGATGCGGACATATTGCAGGTCGGCGCCCAGCGCCAGCTCCACCTTGTCACTGATGTCGCGGGCGTCCCAACTGCGCACGACGGCGACCAGGAAACGGCCAATGCCGTCCCTGGTCGGTTCGATGACGCCGTAGGGCATCTGCTGAATCAACCCGTTCAGCTTGGCCCGCAGGTCGGCGTCGTTCTCCAGTGTTTCGCCGATGGACTGGAGCGCCGCCGCCACCCAGCGCGTGGTGCGCGAGTCCGGCGATTCGAGATCCCTCAACGCCTCGTCGCGCAGCCGCGACCACAGATCCTGAATCCAACCCTCGATCTCCGGCTGTTCGACGATGCGGTTCTTGAGCCGCTCGAACTGGTCCTGCACGGCCGCAGAATTCTCCAACCCCCTGGCGAAACCGGCGCAGGCGGCGTCCAGTTCCCGGCTGGCCGGCGAGGCCGGATCCAGCAGGTCCCGCAGCATCTGCTTCAGGGACTCGACCACGGAATGGGAAATCCGACGGTCAACCGACTTGGGCATCCACCACGCGCTGCGCTGTTCGACCGTGACCTGAAACTGGCTTTCGTGGCGGTCGATGAAGACGATCCCGGCGGCGACGAGACGGTCCACCAAGGGCCGGTGCTGTCCGCTCGACAACAGCAGCGCAACCGCTTTGCCCAGCAGGGGGCTGATGGCGACGTCCCGCATCTGGCGTCCCAAGGCCGTGGAGACGAAATGGCGCAAATCGTCGTTCTCGACCGCCCGGATCAGGTCGGGACAGGCGGTGACGACGCTGGCCGCCAGCCGCCCGGCGTTCTCCGGCTGACGCAACCAATGGGCCGCCACCTCGACCGGCTCGGCCGCCCGCAGCTTCTCGGACACGATGGCCGGGTCCAGGAAATGACGCTCGACGAAATGGCGCAGGCCTTCGCCGATGCGGCGCTGATTCCGGGGGACGATGGCGGTGTGCGGGATCGGCAACCCCAGGGGGCGGCGGAACAGAGCGGTGACTGCGAACCAATCCGCGAGCGCGCCGATGATGGCGGCCTCCGATCCGGCCAGCGCGAGTTGGACCGCGAAGCCGGGGTCCGGCACCGTCTTCAGGGCGGCATAGAGCGCGCCGGCCAGCACCAGCAGCGACGTCGCCATGCTGCGGTTCCGCCGCAGCAACGCGCGTTGCGCGGCCTCCCTCTCGGAATTCGCCAGCATGACGACCTTATCGATGGGGCAAGACATCGGCGGGGACGGTCATCGCGGCGCTCATGCCCGGTATTCGGGTGACTTGAAGGTCAGCCCCTTGGTCGCCTCCGGCGCGTCGGCGATCTTGCGGATGTTCGCCCAGGTCTGTTTGTAGTTCGGGATCACCAGTTCGTTGACTCCCCCGGAGACGACGTTGCCCTGCACGCCGGTCGGAAAGCCGAACAGCATGAAGGTCTGGCCGCGCCGGGCGGTCGGCGTCGGGTAGGCCATGGCCTGAGTCGAGCCGTTGCCGTTGTAAATCTCGACGAGATCGCCCGCTTTGACGCCCAGCGCCGCCATGTCCTCGGGATTGATCTCGATGAACGGGTACGGCCAACGGTCAGTCACCAGCTCGTTCTGGCGGTCGAGATAGGCCGACTGCCAAACATGGTTGGTGCGCCCGTTGTTGATTAAGAAGGGAAAGGCGTCCCGCTCCGCCGTCTTGCCCGGCGCCTGAAGACCTCGCCAGGGCGCCGTCAGGAAGACCGCCTTGCCGTCGGGGGTGCCGAAGGTTCCATCGGTGAAGAGCCGCCGGGTGCCGACGATCCGGCCGTTCTCAAAGCCGACAGCCGGTTCCTGGAACCCGTTGGCGCCCATGGCCCGCAAGCGTTCGTAGGTCACGAACTCCCCGCCCTTGGCGTGGCGGTGGTAACCATCCATGAACGCGTCCTCCTCGGACGTCCAGTCATACCCCCGGAATTTCGACGCGGCGTCCGGCTTGCCGGCGGCGGTGAAGCTGCGCTCCAGATGCCGGGCGAGACGGGCGACGATCAGGCAATCCGGCAGCGCCTGACCGGGCGGGTCCATGTAGCGTTCGGTCAGGCGCATGCGGCGCTCGCCGTTCATCGAGGTCAGGTTCATCTCGCCCGCCGTGGCCGCCGGCAGCACCACATGGGCGCACTCGCCGATCTGGGTCGGCACGATGTCGACATCGACCGAGAACAGCCCGCCCTGCCGGATGGCGCCCATGATGGCTTCGATCTGCGCCTCGCGGTCGCCCGCCGGAACCCCGGCCATGGCGTCCTTCACGATGTTGGTGCGTCGGCGGTAGGCGTTGCGGAACGCGCTGGCGTTCAGCGTCGTCTTGAAATGGTCGCAGGCCCAGACGTGATGGATGCCGCCCTTGCCCTCGATGATGAGCTGGTCGACATAGGCGGCGGGCCGCCCGACATGGGCGTCGCTCGGCCGGACATAGCCTTCCTGGTGCCCGCCCATGCGGACCACGCCGCCGCCCGGACGGCCGACGTTGCCGGTGGCGAGCGCCAGATTCACCAGCGCCGCGTTGGTCCGGTAGTTGTCGTTGCCCCAGATCAACCCCTTCTCGTAGCTGAACATCGTCCGGCGCCGCTTGCCGCCGGCCTTGGGCTCGGCGATCCAGGCCGCCGCCTTGCGGATGTCGGCGGGCGACAGGCCAGTCACCCGCGCCGCCTCCTCCACCGACGTGCGGTTGGCTTCCAGCGCCTCCGCAAAGCCGCGCGTCGAGGCGTCGACGAAGGAGCGGTCGAGCCAACCCCTGGCGGCGATCTCGGTCAGCAGGGCGTTGAACAGGATGAGGTCGGTGCCCGAGTTGATCGCCAGATGCAGCAGGTTGTCCGCCCCGGCCTCGATCTCACAGGCGTTGACGGTGACGGTGCGCCGGGGATCGACGATGATGACGCGGGCGGCGGTGTGAGGCTCGCCTGGCAACTGGGCGCGCTTCTTGTCCAGCGACGCCCCGCGCAGGTTGGGAACCCAGTGGTTCAGGAAATAATTGGTCTGGCATTCCAACGGGTTCTGCCCGACGGCCATGATGGTGTCGGCGAGTTCGGCGTCCTCGTAGCAGTTGTTCAGCTCGCCAACGCCCATGTCGCGGGTCGCGTGGACTTCGGAGTTGTAGGCCGGCCGGTTGTGGATGCGGATGTTCCGCACCTTCATGCTCTCGAAATAGAGCTTGCCGGTCGCCCAGGTGTTCTCGTAGCCGCCGCCGGCTCCGCCATGATCGAAAGCGGACACCAGAAGCCCGTCCTCGCCCTGCTCCTCGATCACCCGCCGCGTCACCTCGGCCACCAGCGACAGGGCGTCGTCCCAGGAGGTCGGGAACATCCCGCCGTAGCGCCAGACCTTGGGATCGGTCAGACGCTGTTGCTGGGTGCCGGTGACTTGGCTGAACGACATCTCGGCCATCCGGGCGCCCCGAATCGATCCCAGCCCGGAATTGACCTCGCAGGCCTTGTCCGGAAGAATCACGAGCTGGACGTCGCGACCGTCCTGCTTCACGACATTGTGCATGGACGGCGCGAACCAGCCGGCCGTTTCGGGCTCCTGCTGGCGGGCGAGGTCGAGGCCGAACAGGTTGGCGTCGGGCGCCGGGCCGCCCTGCCGGTTCACCGGCCAACTGATCGCCTTGTAGCCGCAGCCGACGATGCAGTAGTGGCAGGTTACGTTCTGGACTCGGGCATCCCTGGGGGGGATCGGCAGCCGGGCGATGTTGCGCTTGTAGGTCATGGTTCGCGGAGCTCGTTCAGGATGTGAGCACGTTGGACAACCGGCCGTAGATCAGCTCGTCCACCCCTTCGGCAACGATGGCGCCATCGGCCTCGATCCGCAGGATGAAGCGCGGCAGGTTCTGGGTGGCGTGACCGAAGACCTGCTGGCCGCCGTTCTCGCAATCGAAGCGCGAATAATGGCCCCGACAGTTCAAGGTGCGGTCGGCAGACGACCAGCTCAGGGAATAGCCTTTGTGCGGGCAGAGGATCGAAAACCCGACGATGTCGCCATCCCGCCCCGCACCACCGGGAACCCGCCGACCGAGTTTCAGCAGCACGCCGGGCGACTCCTCGTCGGGGTAATGGACGAACAGCGGCTCGTCGACCCGCAGATCCGTTTCAGCGGCGAGCCGGTTGGCGGGATAATCGACCAGGGCCAGCGGAGGCCCGGCTTCCGCTGCCGGGACGGCCAGCCCGGTCAGAGCCACGCCGCCCGCCGCCGTGGCAAGCGCGCCGCCGCGCAGGAATTGTCGGCGGCCGACATCGACAAGCCGCGTGCATTTCGTCATCGAGCGTGCTCCTCCCGGTCGTTCGGATGGATGGGGAATGCGCTTGGGTTTGCCCCGTCAGCGCTTACCAAAGCGCCTGGACCGCCGCCGGGCATGCGCGCCGGATGCGCGGCAGCCTCTGGAGCAAGGCGGGACAACCCGCTTTTTGAAGTTGTGTTGCGCGTAGATGGAATAAACAATAGTTATATAAATATCATTGTCTACAACTTTTAATGACATCCATTCGTATGACAATGCTCTTGCCTCCGAAAAAACTTTGCGGAAAACAATTATAAACTGTTCCCTGTAGCCGATCCGGCGTTGACGACCGCTGATCTCTCCGATATTTCCATGTTTGCAGGATAATAGAAATTTGGTGTCCGTTGGCTGGTTGCCGCAGTCCATGGTCATCGCACAGGCCCAAGCAAGGAAGGATGCTCCAACCATGACGGCACATCTGGACACCGCCGACGCCACGCACGCTCCCCCCACGCTCGGCACGTTTGAACGCTACCTCACCGTCTGGGTCGGCTTGTGCATCGCCGTGGGAATCCTGCTCGGCCATCTGGCGCCGGGAGCCTTCGCCGCCATCGCCCGGATCGAGCTGGCGAAGGTCAACATTCCGGTCGCCCTGCTGATCTGGCTGATGATCGTGCCGATGCTGCTGAAGATCGACTTCGCGGCGCTGGGACAAGTGCGTCGGCATTGGCGCGGCGTCGGCGTCACCCTGTTCATCAATTGGGCGGTCAAGCCCTTCTCGATGGCGCTGCTGGCTTGGTTGTTCATCGCGACGCTGTTCGCGCCGCTGCTGCCGGTTGCGGAAATCCCGTCCTACACCGCAGGCCTGATCCTGCTGGCGGCGGCCCCCTGCACGGCGATGGTCTTCGTCTGGTCCAACCTGTGCGGCGGCGAGCCGCATTACACGCTCAGTCAGGTTGCGCTCAACGACCTCATCATGGTCGTCGCCTTCGCCCCGCTGGTCGGGCTGCTGCTGGGCATATCGGCGATCACGGTGCCGTGGGACACCTTGCTGCTGTCGGTCGTCCTCTACATCGTCATTCCGGTGGCCGGCGCCCAGATCTGGCGACGTCGGCTGCTGACGTCGGGAGGAGAGGCGGCGCTCGGCAAGACGCTCGGCATTCTCCAGCCCGCCTCTCTGCTGGCGCTGCTGACGACTCTGGTCCTGCTGTTCGGCTTCCAGGGCGAGCAGATCCTGGCCCAGCCGGTCATCATCCTGCTGCTGGCGACGCCGATTTTGATCCAGGTCTATTTCAACGCCGGTCTGGCCTATTGGCTGAGCCGCCGGTTCGGCGTCGCCTGGTGCGTGGCCGCCCCGGCGGCGCTGATCGGCGCCTCGAACTTCTTCGAATTGGCCGTGGCGGCCGCCATCAGCCTGTTCGGATTGAATTCCGGCGCCGCCCTGGCCACCGTCGTGGGTGTGCTGATCGAGGTGCCGGTGATGCTGTCGGTGGTGCGCATCGTCAAGGCGACGCGCGGCTGGTACGAGGAGAAGACGCCATGCTGACCATCTGGGGCCGACCGAACTCATCCAACGTGGCGAAGGTGATGTGGGCGATCGCGGAGTTGGGCCTGCCATGCCAGCGCATTGATGTCGGCGGCCCCTTCGGTCGCACGCGTGAACCGGCCTACCTCGCGCTGAATCCCAACGCCACCATTCCCACCTTGGAAGAAGACGGTTTCGTCCTGTGGGAATCCAACGCCATCGTGCGTTACCTCGCCTCTCACCGTGGCATAGGCACGCTGTGCCCGGTGGATCCGCAGGCGCGGGCGATCGCCGACCAGTGGATGGATTGGGCGTCCACGACGGTCGGCCCGGCCATGGACCGTCTGAGGTCGGCCTACCGTAAGCCGAACGCGGAGGTGGACCGGGTGGAAGTCGGCGCCGCCTTGGCGGCGGCGGGACGAGTCTGGGCCATCGCCGACACGGCCATCGAACGGTCGGGCGGCTATCTGGCCGGCGACCGGCTGAGCATGGCGGACATCGCCCTGGGCGCGCTGCTCCATCGCTGGCATCTGGCGCCGCTGGACCGACCGGCGCTGCCCCATGTCGATGCGCTGTACCAACGCCTGTGCAGCCGCGACGGCTTCGTGCGCCATGTGACGCACGTCGTTTCCTGACGCGATCGCCAGCGACCCCGCATAGCACGTCAACCCGATGGTTTCGTCGGTAAAGAATCCCCGGGCTCCGTAACCTTCCTCCGTTCGCTTCCGTCCAATGGGCATAAGGCGTGGATCGACCGCCCCGCGAAATGGAAGGAAGCGACGATGTCCCTGACGATGCTGGACAAGGAACTGGTGGCGGTCCCGGTGGCAGGTCAGGCCCAGCGTCGGACACGCAAGGGGCGGACGGTAATCCAAAGCCTCTGGTCCCGTGTTCTCCCAGCCCTCCAGCTTCCGGTCGTTTTCCGTTGCGCTGTCGGGCGCCAACTCCGGCGCACCAAGGATGGCGGGATCAGCATCCGCTCGACCGTAGCTGTCTTTGGTTGATAATAGCGGCGTTGTTCAGCGAACACCTATCGCGCTCTCCTCCTCAACACATGGGCGGCCTTGCGGTCGTGGAAAGCATCGAAGCTGCCGCGCAGGGTCTTGCCGTCGATGGCCACCGGCGCGTTCGCGCCCTCAACGGGAGCGTTGACAAGACCGGCGGCATGGGCGCGGAACGCCCGCTCCATCGCCGCGCCGTCCGATTCAGACAAAAGCCGTCCAGGGCCCCTTTCTCAACAGCCTATCGGCCACCGGCAGCACCCGAAAATCCGCGTTGAACAGCCCTGATGCAAGTCCTAAGGCAGGTCACATCAGCCCTCTGCACGCGAAAAATTAATTGGCAAGATCATTCAGAAGATAGCCCCGCATCAAACCTGTCTGCGCATCCTTGGAAAAGAAGAGAGTCTTGCTGTTCATTTTGGTTTCATCGGAAAGAGCACGCGCGATTTCCAAACCGGCAATCAACTGTTCGCGGGTGAAGATGTTTTTCCTGATGCGCTGGGCGTTTCCTGCGACCACATCACGAACCGTGGGGTTTTTAATTGCTTTCAGGTTGACGGCATAGGCGGCGTCATCATTCTGCACGGTGACGAGGCGGCGATAAAGGGTGTCGAAATCATTGGCCCAGATCTGTTGGTGGAAAGGGTTGCGGCCACCGGCCTCGATCACCGATCCTTCGGGATGCAAAAGCGTGGCTGTTGCAAAGACAGTCCCCCCGGCGAGATAAACGCGGCTGAGATTTCGGATTGCCGGTCGTCGGCTTACGATATCACGAATGGCGGGGACTAGAATTTCCCTCTTGAGTCGGGCGGCGGCGGTGACGAAATCCTCGCTTCCCCGCAGGTTGTCCACCTGTTTTGCAAAGGTCTTTGCCCCATAGGGAAGCTCGACCGTCACCAACGTCGACTCGTCCGCATCATGGTAGGCGATCTTGGTGTTGCCGCTGCCGATGTCGATCACCAGCACTTGGTTGGTGCGATTTTTATAGAGAACGGTTTCCTGAAAAACGAATTCAGCTTCGCTTTGCTGGCTCAGCAGGTTGACGCCCTTGCCGGTTCGTTTGCTGACCGCTGCGACTATCGCCGACCCGTGGGCTTGATTGTTGATGCCGCTGCTTGCGTAAATATGGATGTTCTTTTCAGGAACGCGCCCCTGCGCCTTGAGAGCGGCGGCCATGGCGTCGACGGCGTTGACGACATCCATGATTGCTTGTTCGGAAACGCCTGTGACATCCCGCGTGGGCAGAATTTGGCTGTCGATTAACAGGGAGCCATTCTGGGGGCGTTGTGCGACCGTCCATGCGGCGGCCTTGACACCCGAGGCGCCGATTTCGATGACGCCGTGACGGCTGGAAATCTCTTGAGCTAGGCTGCCGTTCCCAGCAGCCATGGCAAGGAATAGGCACGCTATTGCGCCAAATAATTTGATGGCGTCAGCGAGAGTCTTTATTTTCGATGCAATCATTTCTTTCCGCAACCTCTTGGATCGTTCGCCGTAAGCGGTGATGATAATTTTTCAATGTATTCTCTTGCTGAGCTGTCTGATTCTTTATTTTTTTCTGCCGTTTTTTTAAGTTTTTCTCTGTAAAAACTTCCTTTTACTCCGGCTTGATAATAGCAACTATTGGCCATAATGTAGCTTATTTTGAAGTTATTTTCTTTTTCATCAGAAGGAAAGTTATATTCGTCATGAAATTGCGGATCATAAATCTTGCCCATTATGATTTTTGCGCACTCTGATTCGCCTGGATCATTTTCTTTCATTACGTTTATAAGATCAATTCTTCCGTTGTGCCATGTCTCTCTGTTTCTTGATTTCAGAATATTTTCAATATCAATTAATTTTTGACTCACGTTTTTACATGCATCCGATGTTTCTGGATCAACAACGTTGTTCGGCGGATTGTCTGCTTTATCAGTTTTGCTGCTTAATTTGTGCAAGACGGCTGCATTCAAAACGATAAAAGAAAAAAATAGCACGGAAAACAAAATTTCCTGAGTGTTCATGGTGTTTATTCGCATTTTATTTTTATTTTCCAAACCGAACCTGATAAAAATTATTATAATCAAGATGGCTTGTAAAGTGCAAATGAACGAAATTCTATATCCACAAATTGAATACGATCGCGTTCATTTTATTTGAATTCATAAGTATGCAATTTATTCGATTGGAAATTTATCATTGATTATTAGTTCAATAAGTGGTTCTATGCACTTAGAGAGTTTTTAGTACAAGTGTATGAAAAATTCTTGCGTGATGAATGGGGCAATCTTGTGCCTTGGTCCATGTTTTGTTTTATGCTTGCTTTTGACGATCTATCAGCATCATTCAGATTTTCCATGAAATACATTATAATTGGTGATGCCCAATGAATTACTGCCCTCACACCCACGCTCCCGTTCCCCACGCCCTGTCTACAGAACGTTTCAACGGGGTAACGGTTTGTTCCAGTTGTGGTGGGGCGGTTCGGGAATGTCCGGTGTGCCAGGTTTGGAACCGTGACGCCGCCAACCATTGCGTCATGTGCGGCGCGGTGATGGAGGATGCTCCTCAGGCCAGCCGCCCCCTGCCGCCGCCGGGGAAAATTCGGGAAACCTTGACAGGCGTCAAGCCTTTGAGTCTGGGCCGTCAATTGGGCGGCGACAAAGGGGAGACGGCCTTCATCTGGCGCCTTTCTCCTTTAGGGCCTTTAGTGTTCTTCAGCGCTGGAACGACGGCGCCCGTCAAAGTGTCGCTGATGGCCGCCACCGACCCGGCGGAGGGGCGGCGGCTGACGGATCAGTGGCCATCGGCGGAAACATGGCTAACCGAGCCGGTGATATCCAAGCATGGGATGTTGGTGGCCACGGCTGATGGGATCTATTCGCTGGCTTTCCACGGATATGAGAAGATCGGCGCGGTTACGCTGTGGCGGCCTCCCAGCGGCAGAGTGCTTGGGGTGTGCCAGACTGGCAGAGGAAACGCCTTGGCGATTGTCGTGGAAAGCGATGGGGCCATCGCGGCGTTCTGCGGCGGCTGTCAGACCGACAACTGGTGCCCGGCGTGGAGCGTGAACGCGCCGCTCAACCAGCATGGCGCCATGTCCATCGGCGCGGCCCGAATGCAGACGCCGGACGGTTCAAGCGAAGAACGGGTGTGGCTGCTTGCCGGGACGCGGATTCTGGTTCTGTCGTCCGACGATGGAACGCTTCAGTTCACGCTGGATGCGAGTGGGGCGGCGTCCGCTCCGGCGCCGCTGTTCCAACGTTACAAGGCGGGCTTTTTCGATCCGACGCTGACGTTGGAAAAGTCCGGCGCGCCGCATCTGGCCCTGCCGGTCATAGGAAAGTCGGGAACCGGGCTTGCCCTGGGGTCGATCGCGCTTCATCCCGGCGCCATCATCCGCCGGATTGAAGAGTTGTCCACGACCGACTGGATTGCGGCCCTGCCCAACCATGAAGGGATCGTCGTGGGCGGCACCAAGGGGTTGCGGAGTTTCCGCGAAGCCCAATCGCTGTGGTCGTTCGCCATCCCCGATCATGATTTTCCACACCCACCTTGCGACATACAGAACTGGATCGTGGTTCAGGCCGAACGCCATCTTGGGGCGTCCGGGGCGTCCCAATCTCTGATCGCAGTTCTCGATCCCCCGAGCGGTGGAGGGGGCAGCGCGCGCGTCATCATCCGGGAGGCGACCGCCGGGGCCCCCATGCCCGGATTGCCGCCGCTTTACGTCGATGGGCGCCTTCTGATCGCCATCGATGGCGGTCGGGGGGATGTCAAGATCATCTCAATCCTTATCTGACGAGCCTGCTCCCATGCTTTTACCGATTGCTCGTGCGCTGTGCGTGTCCGCTCTTCTGGCCTTTGCCTTGTCATCCCAGGCTAAAGCCTTTGACATCATGCTCGACGCGTCGGAGTCGATGAAGGGGTTCGTTGGGAAGAGAATCGATGAACAGAACGCATCGTTCAAGCGCTTGTTTGATTATTTGCAGGATGAAAGCCTTAAGGGAGGGGGAAAAATCACGCTTTTCGGCGATAAGCCCGTTCGTTTTTCAGGGAAAATAAGCGCTGAAACGTTCAATCACAGAAAAACAAATCTGGCCGAGGCGGTTTCCGAATGGTCAAGCAAAGGGAATCGATCAGAACCGTTGCTTATCATCACCGACAATGTTGCCGATGGCACAAATGCTGAAAAAAACAATCAACAAGCATTTTACGATTCAATGGAGAGATTTGGCTTTATATCCATAGTCAATATAAGGTTGAATTTTGATGGAAAGGTCTTTTCTCCGGAAATTCCCGGCAAAGAAACCCTTGTGAATAATTATGAAGGCAAGAGGGCGCTTGCCTTTTATATTTTAGGAGAAAAGTCTGTTTATGGGGAAAACAAAATAGAGGGAAAATCTTTGCAGGTGCAAAACAATATTATCGATCTTGCAAAGAAAAATTCGATTGATTATGGGCATGTTTCTTTGTTGCCGTTCAACATTGACACCCAAGGCGATGCGAATTCGGAAACGAAAATTATCCCAAGTTCAAATCCTAGCGGTGGCCCAACCGTCAGCGTTAAAAATGGAAAGATATATGTCCACAATTTTCGTCTTGGTTCGGATGAAATCGGCGAAGAAGCTTTCCGCTTTGATTCTAAAATCAAGACTGTTGGAAATTTTATTCTAGAAGGTGTTGATGTTGTTGGTAAAATTGAATTTGATAAGGAAACTATACCGCCTGAATTGAAAGACATCAACACAGAACTCAAGATTTATCCAAGTAAAATAGATATCAATCCAACAAAAAATAACGGGATCATTGATCTTAAGATACCGGTTCAGATAGCGCAAGTGGGGTTTTTTGATTTGCGCCTTATGGATCAAATACGTCTGGCTTCTTCTGACGGCATCATGGCGCGTGGAGATATAAAAATAAAATATAGAATCGCGAGCAAAAGCCAGGTGACGGTTGTCCCTGCAAATCTCAATCAATGGGATTTTTCGGGTGATCCGATGGACTTGGGGCGTTGGGGGAAAAATTCTCCGAAGGATCCAAATGTCCATAAAAAAATCTATCAATTGTCATATTTTGTAAATAAAATGCTGCCGGAATCTCAGATTCACAATCTTGAAAAAGATCTCATTTCATTTCCTATTGAAGTTGAGCTGAAATTTCCAATGAGAATTGTTCTCATTATTATTTTAATTCTCATGCTTGTTGTTGGGATTTTATTCATTATTTACAGGCGCATGAACAAAGGAGCGCTTCTTGTTGTCGAAGATGAACTGGGGCAGGAGCAGGCGTCGCTGCCGCCCGGCCTGTTCTCGTCGACGCTCTTTTCGAGCGAGGATGGGCAATATTCGGGACAGGTGACGATGATCGGTCCCGCTCTGTGGGTGTCGAGTTCCACCAATCGGCTGCTGTCGTCCAAGATCATACTCGGAGAGGGAAAAATCGTTTTGGAAAGCATGATCGATGACGATGCCATCAGATATACGTTCCGCATCCGGAAGTCCGAGAGCGCGGCAGGTGAAGAAGCCGTTGACCGTTATTCATCCCATGATGAATGGGGAGGAGCTGACTCATGAGTCTTCATAGACTTTTTAATTTTTTCTTTGGTCTGCCAACGGCTGAACAGTTGATTGGCATGCTGATTCTTATCATTGTCCTGGCGGCGCTGTCGGCTGCGCTTTATCGGGTGCTGCTCAAGAAATGCATCCAGGACGGGATCCACCCGACGACCGTGTCCTTGACGGTCACGACGCTCGCCATCGCGATCTTCGTCCTCGTGGCGCGCCTTTTCACTCTTCTTCCTGTGGGCGGGGGGTGGATTTCCGTCGCCGGTTCTCTGCTGGCTGTGCTGGTCGGCGCTCAGTTCCTGGTCAAGAAGATCGTTCCTTGGGTTGGCGGCATCATCATGCTGATCGTCCTGATGCTGTTCGTCATCGAGTATTCAGGGATTGTTCTTCGATAACGTGAACGGCTTTGACGCTAAAATTTGTGGAAGGATCGAGAATGAGCGCCGCTGCGAATGACAAGACGCTCCGCCCGACATTGCTGATCGGGCTTGGGGGAACCGGCAAGCAGGTGCTGCTGAACCTGCGCCGCATGTTCTACGACCAGTTCGGCGAACCGACCCTTCCGCACATCGCCCATCTTTGGATCGACACCGACGCATCCAACCGGACGATTGACGGCAGCGAGATGGATTTCCTCCTTAAGGAGGTCGATTTCGAGGCGGCGGAAAAGCAGAGCACCCAACTGCAGGCCGCAGACATTGAAAGCATCTACGAACACCCCGACGCTTACCCTCACATCTTCTCGTGGTTCGACGAATCGCTGAAAAAACACGGGCTCATCACCGACGGCGCCGGACAGATCCGCAGCTTCGGTCGGCTGTCCTTCTTCCGTCACTACGAGGCCATCAAGAAGAAGATTCTCGAACGTCTGGAATCGGTGCGCAAGGCGTCCGACCACAACACCTTGATGCAGAAACACAACATCCACCTCGACCCCAGCGGCGCCATCGACGTGTGGCTGGTGTTCTCCATCGCCGGCGGCACCGGCAGCGGCATGTTCCTGGACATGGCGTTCGCGTTGAGGCACCTGAACAAGGGGCTGCGCGTCAACGCCATCATGGTGCTGCCCAGCGTGTTCAGCAACGACACCAGCGCGCCCATCTTCGGCAACGCCTATGCCGCCCTGATGGAACTGGAGCATTACACCTACGCCAAGGGCGGCGACGGCAAAGGCAAGTTCCCGGCGCACTGGACCCGCGATATGTTCGACAAGAACGTGACCCTGCAAGGTCCGGTCTTCGACGCCACTTATCTGATCGGCAACGAACCGCGCAGCGCCCGTGGCGCGCTCACCCTCGACAACAAGAACGCCCTGTGCGAGATGCTGGCTGAGATCCTGTTCGTCGAATATTCCGGCGCGGTCAGCGGCCTGTCGTCCTCGTGGAAGCAGGTGCGTTCGAATCTGACCAAAGCGGTGACGTCAATCGTCCGCCACACGCAGACCGCAGGCGATCTGACCATCACCGACGAGTTTAGCTGCCGCTATTCCAGCGTCGGCTTGGCCAAGCTGCACGTGCCGATCAACCGGATCGCCAATGTGATCCGCCACAAGCTGGCCGCCGACCTGCTGACCTATTGGTCGAAGGACCGTGATCTGCCGACCAGCCTCGGCGACCAGATCGAGAAGGAATTCTATCCGGCCCTGCGTCTGGCGACCCGGACGGGGACGGGGAGGGGAGGCGCGGCCGCGCCTTTCATCACCGACCTGTCGGGCGGGGGCGGCCCGCAGCCCCAACTGGTGGATATGATCCGGGATTTGGTGCGGCGGCAGCGGCAGGGTTTTTTGAACCGTTCCAGCAACCCGCGCATCGACGCGGAGGTTCTGGATTGGCTGCAAAACGAGGTGATGGCCGGGCAACTCGAATGCACCCACGCGCTGCGCGACAAATGGGGGGTGGTCTCGCGCCAATTGTTCTCCCAGCATACGGAAGCCCTGGAGCAACGGGTCAAGGCGGCCATTGACGACATGCTGGTGTCGATCCTGGCCACCCCCGACCGTGGCTTCGCCTTTGCTCGTGAAGCCTTGCGGCGGGTCGCCGACCGCCTGCGCGACCAGCAGGCCGATTTCGCCAAACGGGCCGGCGCCCTGCGCGCCAAGGGGCAGAACCGTTACCGCGACGTCCAGGTGCGTCTGGGGTGGCTTGGCGAATGCCGGGGGGCCTTCACCCGGCGCGCCATCATTGATGTCGTGCTTGATCTGATCGAGGAGCGCGCCGCAGACGAGGCCCGCGCCCAGATCTGCGAGGCGGCGAGCGAGGTGTCCCAACATCTCCTTGACCACATCGGTTCGGGCAGCAAGAGCAAGGATGCCGAAGGCCGGGAGATCGTCGTCGAAACCGGGCTGGTCAAACAGTTGAGCGAGTTGCAACGGGTGCTGGCCCGTGAGGTGGCGTCCCAACTCGACGACCGGCTGACCGCCCTGAGGCGCTTTCCCACTTCGCCGCTCAACGTTTCGCTGGCTGATGAATCGGATCTGGTCACTTTCTATGTCACCGAACGGGGGCGGCCCATCGACCAGGGGATGCTGGGCGAGTACTCTCACCGTTTCTTTGAAGAAGGCGCCGGCAAGGAGGCCTCATCCCTGTGGAGCATGCGGGCCAAGCTGCGCGACAAAGGCACCCGGCAGTTCCTGGACAATCTCTTGGTGTTCGCCAAGCGGCAGACCCCGCATCTGAACCAGCAGACCGCCGATGTGATCGAACGGCTGTTTCGGCGTTACCAGGATGACGAAGCGGCCTATCGGGCGGCGATCAGCTCGATCGTCGGCTTCGGCCACCCATGGTTGTCCAACGCCAATCATTTCATCAATCCCGGCATATCGCAGCAGTTTCTGGAACAGCGCATGTGGTGCGCCTGGCAGCCGCAGCCGGGGTCGGACGCGCACGAGAAATTCCAAGAAGGGGTGAAGGCGGGTCTGGACATGCCGCTCCAGTTTGCCGACTGCTCCCCCGACAAGGTCTATGTCACCAGCGAGATGGCGGGTTTCCCGCTGACCATCATCCCCGACCTCGACAAATACCGGGACAACGCCTACATCCCGGGGCTTCAGAACGGCGATGTGCTTCACACCGATTACCGTTACGAGAAGTTCCAGGATCTGCTCGTCCGCGACGCCAAAGAGCTGGAAGCCTACATCCGGGCCCTGGAGCTGGTCGCCGAAGGCATCCTGACCGGCGCGCTGAAGGGCGAGATCGCCCAGGAAAAGGGCCGCAAGCAAGGGGCGGTCCAGTTCTATTTTGAAGAACGCCGGGGGCTGAGGCCGGTGCGCCGCAGCCTGGGCGCCTTTGCCTTGGCGGTGCGTCTGCTGTCGCAGGAATCCCACGAGGATTGGCGGGCCACGATCGCCAACGAGATCCGCAGCCGCAAGAACAGCTTCACCGATGACGACATGGCCCGCTGGTATGCCCTGCTCAATTGGACCGAAGGAGAAAACGCCGCCGAATCGCCCGCTTTCATTCAGGTTCTGAAGGGGCTGGGCGACCGGTTGATCGAGCGCCACCCCCACATCGCCGAAGAGGCGGGGAACCATCTGGACCGGATTCTCGACTGGAGCGTCCCGAATCCGCCGGGTTCGTCCTACCGGTCGATGAAAGTGGAGGCGTGAGGCGATGGTGGCGATGCTCTGCCCGGAATGTTACGGCTGGCGCCGGTCCTCAATGGATCGTTTCTGTGGTGAATGTGGCCATTCGTTCATGGTCATCCGCGCCGAAACGGTCAAGCCGAGGATCGTGTACGCCGACCGTGTCGGCGACACCCCGCTGTCGGTCGTGCTGGTCCTGACCAACGCCGGAACGGTCGCGGTCGGCGGCAGCCAAGTGGCCATCGTCGATCAGGACGACCGCGACGTGTTCCCGGCCGAAACCATCGGCGGCGGGGCGATGGACCTGCCGGGCGAGAGCGTCACGCTGCGCACCACCATTCCTCCGCAGGCATGGAGGGGGGGACGCTGGCGTGGCCATGTCGTCCACCGCATGCCGTCCGGCGGCAAAACCCGCATCCTGGGCGAGATCGACATTGGACGTCCCCGTCCGGCGTTGTCCCTGGCCGACGATTCCGTGATGGTGGAGACGGAAACGGGCGCGCAGAAGGCGGAAGTCACCATGCGCCTGCGCCAGGATTCACCCCTGCCGGTGGATGTCCACGCCGTCACCGTCTATCCCGACTCTCGCGACGGTTCGGAGCATATGCCCGAGGCGGAGCAGGGGACGTTCCGCTTTTCCACAGAAACAGCCGATTTGCGGCTGACCTTGAGCCGCCCGGTGCTGTCGGAGCTTCTGGGGGCGCCCGCTGGCGTGCGTTACCGGCTGGCGGTCGATCTGGCCGACGACGACCGGCCCTATGACCTGCCGTTCCGCCTGTTCATCCCACGGGCGGCCGTCCCGACGTTCCAGATTCCCGACCGGCTGGCGGCGCTGGCGGGGGAGAGGCGGCGCGCCCATCTGCGGGTGCTGTTCAGCAATCGCGGCGGCGAGCCTTACAGCATCAAGCGGGTGACGGTCGAGATTGTCACGGTTGACGAGACGATCATCCACCGGGCGTTGGAGTTCGCGCAGGACGGCGATGCGCCGAAGGTGCCGCCCGGCGCTCAGGGGCTGAGCGTCCTTCTCCACATTCCCCTGACCACCTCCAGCGGCGCGGCGCTGGCCGCCGGGCATTACCGCGCCAAACTGGTGTTCGATTTCGCCCAGGCCGATCTGGCGCCACAGGAAAAACGTTTCGTTCTCGACGTCCGCGCCCCGGCGCCGTTCAAGGGCGACGTGTTCATCGACTTCGGCACGGTGGCGACCGCCGTGGCTGTGTCCCGATTCGACGGCCCACGGTTGGGAGAGGCGTCGGTCTTGCATCTGGGAGCGGCGGATTCCTTCCTGCCGACCCAGATCGCCTATGTGGGCGACCCCCGCAACGGCGAGATGACCGTCATGATCGGAGACGAGGCGCGCAAGGCCGCTGAAAGGGCGGAAAACGGAGAGATCACCTGTTTTGAGAACCTGAAATGGTATCTCAACAACCGCGACGCCCTGCCGCTTCCTGATGGCACGACCCTGTCGTGGCTGGACGTCGCCGCCCGCTATTTGGCGGAGCTGCGCGAGCGGATCGAAGAGCACCACAGCGTCGCCGCCGAAATCCGCGAGGTCTACCCGACCTGCCCGGCCCGTTTTTCCACCCCCGACCGCGACGCGTTGTTCGAGGCCTACCGCCGGGCCGGGTTCGATCCGCTGCGGGTCGCCGACGCCAGCGACACCTGGTTTGAATTGTCGGAAAGCTGGGCGGCCGCGCTGCTGGCCGTGCCTCTGCCCATCGCCCGCGCGTTCCAACACTCCACCGCCCGGCTTGACCAGGAATTGTTGCAGGAAACCGGGGACAGCTCTTATCTGGTGCTGACCTATGACGTCGGCGGCGGCAGCACCGACATGTCGCTGTTCCGCGTCCAGCCCAACCGGGACGGACCGATGACGGTGGTGGAAATAGCCACGGATGGCGACGTCGAGTTTTGCGGCAACGGCATTTCCCGCTGGCTGTTTGAAAACATCGAATCCTCGCTTCACGAGGCGATGCGCCATCACGGCGTGACGCCCGCCGACGTTCCGATCCATCTGCCGTGGAACGCCATCAGCTTCGACGGGGTGACGCCGCTGGCGGTGCGCAACGGGCGTGAATTGGGGCGGCTGGTCCAACGGCTGCAAAACAACAACGGGCCGTTCCGCAACGCCCGCGCCCGGCGTTTCCAGCCCGCCGACTCCCAACTGGCCGAAGACGCCCATTTCGCCGTTGAACATCAGTCTCACCTGGAGGTGGTCAGCCACTGGCAAGCGTTGGGCCGCGACGTCAACCAGGAAAGCCCCCTTGGCGACGGCCCGCTAACCCTGGTGACGGAGCAGGGGCGGGCGTTGCCGTTCGATTGGAAGCCGGACGAGTTGCGCTTCGCGGTCGATTCGGCGTTCCGCAGCTTTGTCACGCGGTTCGCCGAACCGCTGAGCCAGCGCCTGGAACGGTTGGTTGCCCGGGTCGCTCCCACCGATGGCGAACGGCTCTACACCCTGGTGACGGGGCGAGGCTCCCTGTTTCCCGTGGTGTACAGCATGGTGGACGCCCAGGTCAAAAGGCTGTTCCCCCGCAACGAGGTGGTGCCCGTGCGCCTGGGCCAGGAGCAGTTGAAGACAGTGACCAGCCATGGCGCGTCGCTGCTGACCCATGTGGTCAACGCCATGCCCGAAGCCCTGTCCTTCACCAGCGATTGCGCGCCGATCCTGGGCGTGCTGGGCGAAACCGACCCGGCGACCCGCTTGCCGCGCTTCTTGAAGCTGTGCCGGGGGTTTCCCACGCCGACGGACGGTTTTCTCAAGGTGGCGCGGGCGTTTCCGCCGGGCCGTCGCCGCCGGGTCGTCACCCTGGCGCTCAGCCGTGGGGAAACGCCGGTGTTCGACGAAAGGCTGCACGAATTGCTGACCACGGTGCAGGCCACGTTGGATTTCAGCCCCGAACAAGGGCAGCGGACCCACATCCTGATCGATGCGCCGACCAGCAACGTGCTGCGGCTGTGGATCGGGCATCCGTGCGACGGCGTCGATCCTGCGGCCCCGGTCACTGACGCCAACTGGATGCTGACCCCGCTGAACCCACCCATCGAATTGTTTGCCGCCACCCCCCAAGGAGGCACGCCATGACCCTCCGGACTTTTCTGAAGACCAGTATCTTGGCGGCGGCGGCGTGGTGCGCCGTCGGCGGCGCGGCCTGCGCCCAAAGCGCCCAGGAGGCTTCCCGCCTGCTGTCGTTCATCCAACATTGGGCTGGTTCCGGCAACAACGAGGTGGCCCAGACCAACGGCTGCCCAGGGCTGGTCAACGGCAAGCTGGCCGAGGGTACCTACCGCGCCCAGATGGTCTTCTGGCCGGGAGAGACGGCGGGGCAAAATTGGGGGGCGCTTGCCATTGGGTGGAAGATTGTACCGGGAGGCAAGGAGGAGGCTGTGGTTTCCCTCGCGGGCGGGGGCTGGACGTCGGGAAAGCCTACCGACCAAAACCTTGCCATCCTTTCCCCCTATCTGCCAGCCTCGGCAAGCGAGGGAAAGTCCCAAGCTCTCCTGCGGCTGCTGTGCGGCTTCGACCCGCCCGCCTCGGGGACGCACACCCGGATCGATGACGCGCTCAAGGCCGGAACCCCGCTGGGGCTGGAGGTCCTTCAGGCTCTCCGCGACTTCATAGCCCCCAAAGACAAAGGGAACAGCGTCCCGCCTTTGCCCGCCCTCATAGAGCAGGCCAAGCAACTCGCTGGCTCCCAGTACGCCAGAACCTCGGGAGAGGCCATCGACCAGAGGCTTCAGGCGCTGCACAAGAGTTTTCTCGCCCGTCTGCCTCCTGGAACGCCGGGCAATGGGGCAAGCGCGCTTATTCCGCAATCAAAGATTGATGAATGGGATAAGGCGTTAAACCTTTTCAATGCGCAGGATGGAGAGGTGAAAGCCTTGCGCGACAAGGTAAAATCTCTGGAAGACAATATCAATGGCAATACCATTATGCCAGGAGTCGCCGTCATTGTTTCCATCATTTTCGTTGTTGCATTTTTTTTTCTTGCATTATTTTTCCACAAGAAGGAAGCGGATTTTTCAGGTAAAATCAGCAGACAAAATGCAGCCATCAGAAAAAATAAAGATAATTTTGAATGTGCAATGGAGGGCATTGAACAACAAATAAAACATTTAAAGGAGCGATTTCATGAGCAAACTGGAAAAAATCAAAGCGACCAACCCTCTGGAAATTCACTTCACAATGAAGAAAACAGTATTGACGATCAACTTGACGAAATCAAGTTTCAATTAAACAATGTAAATGAAAGAATAATCATTCTCGAATTTGCGGCAAAACAAACCAAGACTGGAAATTCGCGGCAAGACAAGCCGTCGCAACGCGATGAATATGCGTCCTCTCCACCGGGCGCTCAGACGTCTTCTTCGTACGGCGTGGACCGTTCGGGCGCCCGTGACCATCATCACCGCGACGATGATCGTTCTGTGGCCACGGATGGCCGGAATTCCCCGTCGTCGAACTCCCAGGCACGGGGAACGGCGGGGACTGAGCCGTTGGTCGAAGACGGTTCCGCGCTCGTCGCACTCCCGCCCGCGTCGCCTTTGGCGGCGGAGCCGATGGTTTCCGGTGACGGAGCCGGGTGGCGGCTGTCCGAAGCGTGGCTGAACCAGCTTGCCAGCATCTTGTTTCTCAACGAGCAGAACCGTCGACGGCTGGCCGAGGCCGCCTCGCTGGAAAGCCTGGGGGATGCGCTGGCGGGATCGGTGGTGCCGGTCAGAGCCGATCCGCAAACGCTCGAAAGGGTCGGGCAATGGCTGAAAAACGTTTCGGGCAACCGGCTGGAACTGATCCTGCCCGCCATTGGGTCCCGCCCCAGCGGCGACGAGGCGGAAAAGGTGGCGGAGCGCCCAATCGAACGAGGGATCTACGGCCTTGTCGCCGCCGTCGTTCGGCCCGGGCTGCGGGTCGATGGGAAAATCATGCGCCGGGCCGAAATCGAGCAGGGGGTGTAGCCGCCGTCCGTCTCGCCGCCATCCCAGACTTTTCCCCACAGGACCTGCCACCGCCTCACCTTAGGGAGCCGGACGTACCGGAAACCACGCCATGGAATACATCATCGTCGGCTTGATCGTGATCGGCGGCATCGCTTTCCTCGCGCACAGGAAGCGATGGAATGGGATGAACGCCGCGTTCCGCCTGTTCCTCTCGGCCTTTCCCGCCGCACGACCCTCGCCATCGACCTTGGAGGGAGAATCCATTCCCGCGCCCGTCGCCGCCTCCGTCCCGCTGGCGTCCGATCCACGGGTCGGAGCGTTGCAGCGGCGCGTGGAGCAGTTGGAAAAACAGGTGGGCGTTCTGTCCAAGGCGTCACCGCCGATGACCGCCGCCGAGGTCGAACGGATGATCGAGGCGGCGTTGAAGCGTGCCGGGACGCCGTTGGCGTCGCCGGTCTCAGCGCCGGTCCCGTCATCCGCGCCGCCTGTTCTGGAGGCCCAAGAGGTGGAAAAGGCGCTGCAAATCGCCCGGCTGCCACCAGGGGCCGGCGGCGCCCTGGCCGCCGCCACCTCCTTTGAAGAGGTCGGGCGTTTGGTGGTGACGAATCTTTTGCCCGCCCGCCCCGACCGCGCGGTGGCGGAGAGCCTCAACGAGTGGCTGGGCGCGGTGTCGAACGCGCGGGTCTGGTTGATTCTTCCCGCCGCCGGTTCCCGCCTGAATTCCGAGGAAGCGGTCAAGACGGCGGAGCGCCCGATCGAACGGGGAATCTTCGGGTTGGTCACGGCGGTGATCCGCCCAGGGATCCGGGTTGACGGCGCCGTTCTTCTGCACGCCGAAATTGAACAGGGGGTTTGAGATGCCGCCATCATGGGTTCCCGCCATCTTGGCGGCGGCGGCGTGGTGCGCCGTCGGCGGCGCGGCCTGCGCCCAAAGCGCCCAGGAGGCTCCCCGCCTGCTGTCGTTCGTCCAATATTGGGCTGGTTCCGGCAACAACGAGGTGGCCCAGACCAACGGCTGCCCAGGGCTGGTCAACGGCAAGCTGGCCGAGGGTACCTACCGCGCCCAGATGGTCTTCTGGCCGGGAGAGACGGCGGAGCAAAATTGGGGGGCTGTCGCCATTGGGTGGAAGATTGGGTCGGGAGGACGGGAGGAGGCTGTGGTTTCCCTCGCGGGCGGGGGCTGGACGACGGGAAAGCCTATCGACCAAAACCTCGCCATCCTTTCCCCCTATCTGCCAGCCTCGGCAAGCGAGGGAAAGCCCCAAGCTCTCCTGCGGCTGCTGTGCGGCTTCGACCCGCCCGCCTCGGGGACGCACACCCGGATCGATGACGCGCTCAAGGCCGGAACCCCGCTGGGGTCGGAGGCCCTTCAGGCTCTCCGCGACTTCATAGCCCCCAAAGACAAAGGGAACAGCGTCCCGCCTTTGCCCGCCCTCATAGAGCAGGCCAAGCAACTCGCTGGCTCCCAGTACGCCAGAACCTCGGGAGAGGCCATCGACCAGAGGCTTCAGGCGCTGCACAAGAGTTTTCTCGCCCGTCTGCCTCCTGGAACGCCGGGCAATGGGGCAAGCGCGCTTATTCCGCAATCGAAGATTGATGAATTTGGTAAGGGGGTAACTGCTGCCAATCCGTTGGATGGAGAGGTGAAAGCCTTGCGCGACAAGGTAAAATCTCTGGAAAGCAATATCGATGGCAATGCCACCATGATGGTGGTGGTGGCTATCGTTTCATTTCTCTCCCTCGCCGCCCTCGGAGTGGTGTTGTTTATGCTTTTCGGCCTCAAGGAAAAATTAAGTGACACGCAAGATTCTATGAGGAAAACAAGCAACTTCCGTCTTAATCAATTAGATGAATACAACTATAGTGTTAATGAAAAATTTGCAAAATTTTACAGTGCAATTGATGAGATAACATTTATGATAAACAAAATTGACGATATCTTCAATAAAATTTCAATGCGGCCATTGTCTCGTCATGACGGCCATAATTCCTCACCGCATCCGAAAATCCATTCTGTCCCCCCAGAAATAAACGACCGTTCTCAGGACGACAATCAACCAGAGACGCCTCCTGCCATCGAACGGCCATACAGCGTGTTTCCGACGCCGCTGTCCGTCGTGGAGGAGGCTCCCTCCAATGGAAAGGAGCCGTCGGCGCGCGCCCCGGATTCCGCGCCGTTCGCTTTGCCGCATGAGATGCTGATCCTGCTTGAAAAGACGCTTCTCCTGACGGACGACAGCCGCGCACGGTTGCTGAGCGCGCCATCGGTCGACGAATTGGCCCGACGGCTCATCGGGGATTTGATCCCCACCGGGACACCGCCTGAAACGCTGGGTTGGCTGACCGCTTGGCTGTCGCTGGCGACCCAGGGCGCGGCGCAACTCATCGTGCCCACCGTCGGCGCCCGTCCCACCCAAGACGAGGTCCGTGCAACAGAACAACGCCTTATCGAACGCGGCATGACCGGAACCATTCTAAAGATTTTTCGACCGGGTTTGCGCCTTCATGGGGCCATTGTCCGGCAAGCCGAAGTCGAAGTCGGAGTGTAAATGATGACGCCCTTGCTGAAACACGTCTCCTTTTCCTGGTCGCGGCGTCGCGTTGCGCCCATGCTTTACGGTCTGGCGGCCATGTTCCAAGCATCTGTGTCTTGGGCTGCGGAAACCACCGCCGCGTACCAGGACTCGGTTTCTCTTTTGCCGAGTGACCCGACCGCGCTTGCGAAGATTTCAGCGATCAGCGCGGCGTTGAGCGCGGCGGCCGCCTGTTTTTGCATCTACCGCTCGTCTCTTCAGAAGGTCAAAAAGCTTGAGGAGAATGAAAATGAAATTTACAAGAATTTTAATAATATCGAGAAAGAGCAAGAAAAGTTTTTAAAAATTATTACTAACAAAGCGGCAGAAGTTGACAGAATTCTAAATGAAATTCTTAACACTGAAATCAAATCAGCGAAAAACGATATAGATTATCTTAAAAAAGAAATTTATGACATTTTTATCAAAAATGAAAGCGTATCGGAAAAAATAAAAGAGTGTGAATCTTATATTGATTCTTTCGGTCGTATTCCTGAGATCGAATCGGCTCTCCAGAGCATTCAGGCTCAGCTCTCTGGAGTTGTGGGTGATGTGAGGGCAGCGCAAAGCAACGCCCAGGCGATGCAACAGAGCTTTGCCGATTCCACTGTAACGTTTGATGAGCGTATCAGGGAAATCGAGATCAAAATCACCAGTCAGACAATCCGCCTTGACGTTGTGGAAACAAATGTAAAGGTGGTGGAGCCGGAACCGGCGAAACCGAAATTTCTTCGTCCTGAGCAAGTGGACAATTTGTCATTGATTGTCGGTCCTATAAAGGCCGACGATCAACAAAGATTGTTGAGCGTGAACAAGGATGACTGCAACGACCTTCTGTCCTTGGTCCATGATATCGGTTTCCACGATGGCATGACGGAAACGTACGCCAATGATGTCGAAACATGGCTGCGCAACGTCACGAAGGAACGGAGAGTTTCCCTGATCCGACCGCGTCTCAAACGTCGTTATGTGGAGTTTCAGCACAGGGTGATGGGCCGCCGTCAGGATGACGAAGGCGGCGAAGAGGAGCGGGTTGTCGAGATCATGAAATATGGTCTTGCTGTTGGCGACGTGATTGTACGACCGGCTGAAGTCATAACGGCGGCATGATCTAGAGACGGACGAGCGCGTGAATCCGCTCGGTAAATCAAGGCGCAGAGCGCCGCGCGCTGTTCGCATGACAGGTGCGGCGCTCTAAACCAGCGTTTCAAGCGTCCGTCGCGGCATCGGCTGCGGCGGGTCAGTCCGCCACGGTGGTTGCCGTTTCGGCCAGGGGCCATCCCACAGCGCCGATAAAATTGCATCCGGATGCCCGCACAGCGCTCCCAATGCTTCGATAAAAAATAGCGCCTCTGGCGTTTACATCTTTAAGTTGAGTTCTGTTGAGTCTTGCATGAGACAAATCAGCGCCTTCTAGAGTGCATCCATGCAATTGAGAGAAAGAAAAGTCACTTGTCTGCAAGTTTGCTTTCTCGAAAATAACTCTCTTTAAAATTCTATTTTCGAAAATTGCGCCCTGAAGATCAATTTCTTTAAAATTCAGAGTGACGTCGTCTCTCGGGTTCTGTTCCAGAAGGTAGAAAATGGCGTCCAGGGTCATCTGGATATCCTCAGGAATTGGCCCGCCGCCGCCCTTGCTGTCCAAGAAATTCTTTTCACGCCGGACCCGAATGTGAGCGCACAGCACTTCGATGATGATTTTGTGGTAGGTGGCGGACGTCACGCCCAACTCCTTCATCACCAGGATCGCGCCCATGCGGACCGACTGATTCTCGCTGCCCAGTTGCTCAACGGCCTTGGTGTAGATGTCCACATCATACTTCCGCGTCGCCAACTGGGAGTCCTGATGCTTGTTGTGAGCGCCCCACAGAGTGACCAAAAAGGTAATCATAGCCGCTGGACCGGCAATCATCAGACCAATCGAAGAGACCAGCGATCCATAAGCGCGGATGTATTCCGCTCCTCTGTTCTTGTTCTCGATGTGGCTAAAAGCCTGCAAGGCATCGTTGGAGTGCTTCCACACCAACGACACCCATCCAAACTCCCAGGCGACGGCCAAAATGAGGAAACTGGGCAGAACCACCCAGCAGATCCATGGCGCCAGAAATGGGTGTTTTCCCCAAAATTCAACAATGTCTTTTTTGAATTCCAGCATGAATGAAACTCCGCATTCCTTTGGATGATTCTGCGATCATTGCCTATGATCGTAAAAAATATTTAAACACAAGTGGATTTTATCTATGAAATTCATACAAATGTATTATCAACTTCGATTCTGCCCTATCAATCGAAATGATATGTGTTCCTGATAAAACAATTCGCTTGAGGGCAATTTTATGCTCGCACGCCGCCACGCCATCCGACCTTTCTCAGCAATGGTCTGGAAGTGGCGGTCTCGCTGGGTAGGGGCTTGGTGATCTGATCGAGCAAGGGGGCGACCTGCGACACCACGGTCGGTCAGCCTGGCGGCGACAATCCGGCCGCTGCCGGCGTCCATTCCAATGTGCAGAGCGCGCCAGGAGCGCCGCCGCTTGGCGCCGTGTTTCTCGATCAGCCATTCGCCCGGTCCTCACAGCTTTAGCCCGGTGCTGTCCACCAGCCGATGAAAGGGCGCGGCGGGCGATGGTGGAATGATCGGGCGCCGGCAGGTCCAGCCCGAGCAGATGGAGGATGGAGCCGATCAGCCCCCCGCTTCAGCCCTGCCAGCGGGTCAAATGATTGTCCCAGCGGAAGGCCGGGGTCCGGCGTTCCAGGACCCGGCCTTCCAGGACCGGCGCGTCCGCCGAGGCGGCGATCCGCTCCATCACGCCCAGACCGCTGGTGATGGCGAAACCATCGTCGCAGGGGGCGACGCCGCAGCCGTCGGGCAGGGCGGTCGCCCCCCGCCACGCGCCGCTCGCCCCGTCCCACAGACCGATCAACCCGCCCTTGGGCGAACTGGCGGCGACGAGGCGACCATCGGACGCGACGCTGCCAATGTAGCCGTCCAGCCGGACCAAGACATCCTCCGGCGTTTCAAACAAACGAACCGCGCCGCCGCCCGGTCGATGGGCGCCGACCAAGGGCTGAAGTTCGCCGATGGGTCGTTCGTCCTGCACGCCAAAGGCGACGCCGCCGTCATCCAGGGGGGCCAGATGGCGAATCCCCAGATTGGCGTGCCGTTCGGGCAAACGGACCTGATCCAGCAGACGCCCGCTCGCCGCCTCGACATAGGTCAGGGAGGAATCCATGGCGTCCAAATTCAGCTTGGCCCGCCCGGTGTCGGGGTGGGTGATGACCCCGCCATTGGCGACGGCCAGCACCGCGCCGCCGTCCAACGCGACGATCTCGTGCGGGCCAAGCCCGTGGGTGGGCAGCGCGCCGACGCGGCGGTAGCCGTCGGCGGCGTCATACAGGCCGATGGATCCGGTTTCGCCCGGCACGTCGTCTTCGGCCACATACAGCACGCGCCCGTCGGCGGAATAGGCGCCATGGCCGGTAAAGCGGCGATCCTCCGGCGCGGCCACCACCGTCCCCGGCGTTCCGTCGTCGAGAGAGACGGGCAGGAACCAGCGGCCCGGACGGCGGGCGAAGACCACCGCTTCGGCGCGGGACGGGCGCGGGACGACGCCGTGGGCGCGGCCCGGCGTGGCGGTGGTGAAGCGCAGGCCTCCCGCCGCGTCCAGCGCCGCGACGCCGTAGGCGGGCGACGCCCCGGCGGTGGCGTAGGCGTTGAGGTAAAGCGGCGCGCCGTTGGCCGTCGCCGCGCGGGTCGGCCCGGCGACAGCGGCCAGCAAACCGCCGCCCAGCAGATGCAGAACCGTCCGGCGGTTGGGCGTCATCCCCGTCAATCCCCGTCCAACTCGTTGAAACCGATGGTGATGTCGAGCAGCGGGGCGAGCGTGCCCAGCATCTCCACCCGCGCGGCCTTGACCGAGCGCAGGGCGCTTTCCACGCTTTTGCGCCGGGCCGGGTCGCTGACGGCGGCGTTCAGCGGGCCGGAAATCGCGTTCACCGCGCTGATCGCGGTGGCGAAGCTCTCGTCAATCGCCTGTTTGGCGGTGGCCCCGTCCTCGTTGGCGGGCAGCAGGGCGGCGAAGCCGGGACCGCCATTTTCGCCCAGCATCAGGGCGCGCAACCCGTCCAGATTGAGCGTGATGTTGCGCAGGGCGCGCCCGCTGCGCAGCGCCTCGACCGTCGTCGGTTTGGCTTCGGCCAGCCCGCCGCCCAAGGGGCCGGTCAATTTCTGATCGACGATGATCTGCATGGCGGTGATCGCCGAGGCGAACAGAGCGCCGACGGCCTCGCTCGGGGTCGGGCCGAGGATGGTCGGCTCTCCCGTGGCGAGCGAGGCCCCCAGCGCCTTCCAGCCATCGCGGACGTCCGTCGCGATGGTGGCGAGGTTGCGGGCGGCGGCGGCGGCGAGCGCGCCACGGAAGCGCTTGGCCTCGTCGCCGGTGAAGCTGTCCACCGTCACGCCCTCGTCGAACAGCAGCCGTTCCAGCACGGTCAGGCCCTGCACGGCGGCGCTTTGGCGGGCGAGCGCGCCCGGTTGCAGCAGCTTGGCGTCGTGGTCGCGCAGGATCTGGCCGATCTGCCGCTGCACCACCCCCGCCCGTTCCGGCCAGAAGGATATGCGGTCGGAGCGCAACTCCAGAGTCAGGGGACCGGGCCGCAAATGCTGCACGGCGGCCCAGGCGTCCGTGACCGCGCGGTGCGCGGCGCGCGCCTCCTCCAGCCCGGCGGCGGTGGGGGACGCGGCGAAGCGGTCGAGCTGGTCGGCGTAGCGGGCGGTCGCCGTCGCCAAGGCTTCGCAGCGGGGCAGGGCGTGGCTGCGCGCCATTCCGGCCAAAAACGCGCGGTCCTGGTCCGCCGCACGCGCCGCCAAGGCGGGCAGGGGCGGCAACGTCAGCGTCAACGCGGAAGCCGAAAGCAGACCAAGCAGTATGCGGCGTCGCATAATTCCCATTCCTTGCAAGCGTTGCGGCGGGCCGTCGCCCACCGCTGGATCGTTGCACCGGCGCCCCCATGAATGGGCGCGCCGTATTGCGTTCAAACGCCACGCAGGCTTTTCCGCGCCCATGAGGGCGCGCCGCCGCCGTCGCGTCGGCCAGAGAACGCTTGAAAGACCTCTTTCAAGCGCTCTCTGGTATTACAAACCCAGAACGTAACGCACCAGACGTTTCCGCGCCTCGCGCGGCAAGTCCATGAAATTTTTGCGGGATTTCTCGGCTTCGCCGTCGTGCCACAGAATGGCCTCGGTCACGCTGCGGGCGCGGCCGTCATGCAGCAGGGTCAGGCGGCCATCCTGCGCGGCCAGCCGGTTCAGCCCCCACAACGGCGTGGTCCGCCAATCACGCCCGCGCGCCTGGAACATCGGCACCTCATCGGCCAACCCGTCGCCCATGTCGTGCAACAGCAGGTCGCTGTGCGGAAAGACGGTTCGGTTGGACAAAGCCGGGCGGGCTGGATCCAAGCCGGTCGTGTAAGAGGGCCGATGGCAGGACGCGCAGCCGACGTCGGCGAACAGGGCGGTTCCCGCCGCGTCCTTGGGCGGCTCCAGCCCGCCGTCGGGCGGCAGATCGCGCAGATAGCCGTCGATCAGGCCGATGATGGAGCTTGGGATCTCCAGCCCCTCGAATTGTTTGGAATCGCCATGGGGCGCCGTGCGGCAGGCGGTTTGCGCCGCCGTGCAGTCGCCCCAGGGATCGCGGAAGGACGGGGTGGACATGCCGACGTCCAGGCTGAAGGCTTCGGAATTCTGGCGGTCCAGGCTGGGGTTGCTGGCCTTCCAGCCGAATCGGCCAACCCGCAACGCGCCGTCCACGGGAACGCGGTTGGGCCGACCGGCGACCACGCCCTCTTCACGCTGTTTGGCGGCTTCGGCCTCGATCACGTCGTCCGGGATGGCGTCGAGCAGGCCCATGCCATGGACGCGCGGGGCGACGCGCGGCGTCAAGCGGGTGGTCGCGGCCAAGGGGCCATAGCCGAGATTGGCGATTCCGTAGGTCGGGCGGCGCAGCCGCGCCGTGTCGCCGTCGGGAAAACGCACGGTCTCTTCGTGGTAACGCACGGTCGGACGACCCTCGGCGATCTGGCCGGGAATGGCGTTGGATTGGATCTGCCGCCCATAGACCGGATCGTCGTTCATCTTCAGGGCGAAGCCGACGCCTTGATCCTCCGCGACCGCCGGATCGGGCGGACGTCCGCCGCCGCCCTTGGGGTGGCAGGCGGCGCAGCCGCGCGCGTTGTAGAGCGGCCCCAGCCCATCGGCGGCCTGGGTGGCGGTGGGGGCGGCCACCCACATGCGGCGGAACAGCCCCTCGCCAATCCGGTCGTCGAGGCCGTCGGCGCGCGCCGGGGCGGTCAACAGGGCGGCCAGCGGGGCGGCGAGCAGCAGCGCGGCGAGCAGCCGCCGGGAAAAACGCTTAGGCAACGCGGATGTACCCCATCATGCCGGTGTCCTGATGTTCGATGATGTGGCAGTGGAACATCCAGTCGCCGGGGTTGTCGGCCTTGATCGCCACCCGCAGCCGCTCTTTCGGCTCCAACAGCACGGTGTCGGCGTGGTGCGGAACCACCTTGCGCAGATCGGACGACAGCACCGAAAAGGTGTAGCCGTGGATGTGGATCGGGTGCAGGTGCGGCGTCAGATTGGCCAGCTCGAACACATAGCTGCGGCCCTTCTCCAGCGTCGTGATCGGCGGCGGCAAGCGTTCGTGTCCACCCTCCGGCCAGCTTTTCTGGTTGATCGCCCAGAAGGTCTTTTCCGACAGGCACAGCGAATCGGCGAAGGGCAGGCTGGTCAACAGCGCGTCGTCGAAGATTTGCGCCACAGCGGTGGCCGAAAAGGCCATCGGCACGGTGGTCGCGTTTTTCAGATCGGGCGGGGGGATGTTGGCGGCGGGCAGGGCGCGCGGGACGAACCGCTTGTTGGGCAAGGCCGTTCCGACCGAACGGAACACCGCCAACGGCTTGGGCTGAGCCGAATAGACGTTGGTCAACCGCAGCGTCTTGCCGGGATCCTTGGGCGCGCGGAAGATCACGTCCAGCCGCATCGCCGGTCCCATCGGCCAGCCGTCCAGCGGGCGGGGCGGCAACGGGTTGCCGTCCACCGCGATGATCCAGGCGCCGCCGCCGCTCTCCGCCCCCTCGACCCGAAGGTCGATCACGCGGGTGCTGTCCACATTGTAAAGCCGGGCGCGCACGTCGCCGTTGGCGGGGACGTCGATCACCGGCTCGATCAGGCCGTTGACGGTGGAGACGCTGCCGAAGGTTCCGGCGCGCGAGGCCCCCCGGTCGCTGGTGAAGGCGCCGAAGGCCCCGGTCTTGTCGAGCTGCCAGTCCTTAATCATGCAGACGAGATCGGCGTCGAAGGCGGGTCCGCCCTCCTCCTCGACGATCAACGCCCCGGCCAGCCCGCGCCCCAGCAGCTCCACCGTGTTGCAATGGGGGTGGAAGAAGAAGGAGCCGGAATCGGGCGGGGTGAATTCATAGACGTGACGCTCGCCGGGCTTGGTCGGCGGCTGGGTCAGAAAGGGCACGCCGTCTTCGGCGTTGGACAGGCGGATGCCGTGCCAGTGGATGGAGGTGTGTTCGGTCAAGCCGTTGACCAGGGTGGCGCGCAGCCGCTGCCCCTTGCGCAGCCGGATCACCGGGCCGGGAAAGCGTTCGGCGTAGGTGATGAGCGGCGAGGCGTTCGCCGGTTCGGGCAGGATGCGCTGCATCCGCTGTTTGGCGAGCAGCTCGACCTCGACCAGATCGCCGCCGCCGGGCGCGGCGAGGCTTCCCCCGCCCACCGCCGAAGCCGCCAGAGCCGCGCCCCCGGCGCGCAGCAGGGAACGGCGGGACAGGCGGGCGTCGAAGCGGTTCAGCATGGCGGGCGTCCTGATGGGGCAAACAAGGTTGCGGCGATCCGATCCGTTCTGCCCCCTCCCCAACCCTCCCCCGCTTGTCAGCGGGAGAGGGGGCCTGAGAAAGAAGGGGCAGGAGCCTTGTCGTCTTGCGGCGGAGTTCCCTCTCCCGCGACAGCGGGGGAGGGTTAGGGAGGGGGCAAGCGACGCCGCCCGGCGCCGCTTGATTGGAAGAAAAACCGGCCCTGGCCCCGCCCGTCACGGGCGCTGGCCCGGAAGGGAAGGAGAGGGCGTCCCGGCGCGACGCGCGGGACCAGGGCCGGGCCGTTGGCTTACTTGCTCACGGCGGACGGGTTGTCCAGGCTGTCCGACCCCTTCAGCTCCATCGACACGCCCAGCGCGGCGACGGCGCCCTCCAGGGCCTTCTTTTGATCGACCAAACGGTCCACCGCCGTGGCGACCAGGGCGTTGCCCTCGGCGTTGTCGGCGCCGATCATCTGATCGTAGGCCATCTTGCCGCTGTCGGCGGTGTCCTTGATCGCCTGCATCGCCTTGGTCGTCGCGGCCATCGCCGCCTTGACCTTGGCGTCGGCGTCGGTCGATTTGGCGGCGATCAGTTGCGACAGCGACGGTCCCGCGACCGTCTTGCCGTCGGTCCGGGTGTAGGAGCCGCCATAGACGTTCACCATGCCGACCTGGTCGTAATAATGCGAGTTGTGGGTGTTGTCGGAGAAGCAATCATGCTCCTCTTCCGGGTCGTGCAGCATCAGGCCGAGCTTCATCCGCTCGCCCGCCAACTCGCCGTAGCTCAAGGAGCCGAGGCCGGTCAGCATGCGGGCGACGCCCTCCTCCTCCTTGGCCTTGGCGATGGAGGCGCGGGCCTTGCCCTTCGCGCCCCAGGCTTCGACCATCTCGCCCAGATCATCGACCAACATTTGGGTGGCGACGCTCAGATACTGGGCGCGGCGGTCGCAATGGCCGTTGGTGCAGTCCTTGCCCTTGGCGTAGTCGCTGGCCTTGCGCTCGCCCGCGCCCGGTCCCGTGCCGTGCAGATCCTGGCCCCACAGCAGGAATTCCACCGCGTGATAGCCGATGGCGACGTTCGCCTCCACCTTGCCCGCGCCGTGCAGCTTGTCGGCCAGCAGGCCCTTGGTGATGCGGGCGGCGTTGATCGTCTTGCCGCCGGCGGTGATCTTCGGGTTGGCGATCACGTTGGCCGTGGCGAAGGGGTTCGCCTCACCGCCGCCATAGGAGGAATCCACATAGTCGATCAACCCCTCGTCCAGCGGCCAGGCGTTGACCTTGCCCTCCCACTCGTCGACGATCGGGTTGCCGAAACGGAAGGCTTCGGTCTGCATGTAGGGAACCCGCGCGGCCTTCCAGGCGGCGCGCGCCTTGGCCAGCGTTTCGTCGCTGGGCTTGGCGACCAGCGCGTCCACCGCCTTTTTCAGCGCCTTGGCGCCCGTCGCGGCGTCCTGATAGGCGGCGTGGGCGATGTCGGCGTAGTTTTTCGCGACGTCCTTGAACACGGGCTTGGCCGTGTCCGCGTAAGCGGCGAACGGCAGCAGAGCAACGACGGCGACGGCGGCAAGGCCGACAGCGCGCTTCGACATGGAGATCTCCTTAGAACGGCAAGGCGGGTCTGACGGTGGCGTGAACACTGCGCAAGTGCGACTGATTTGCAGAGGATAACGCCGCGAATCATTCTCACTGTCAAGCCCTAACCGCAGTGTGGTTTCCCCACGCTCTGCGCGACGGAACGACGCACAGAAAAACAAATGATAATTCAATATATTATCCGGCATGCGGCACGTCCGGCGACCAGATCCCAAAAGCCTTGCCAGTTGGCTTGACGGAGGCGCTTTATCTACGGTCTTCTCCGCCGACCTGTGGAGGATCGGTTCATGACGCGGTGGCTGCACGCTCTGATTCTCGCGGTTGGGCTGGTCATCCCCCAGGCCGCGCCCGCCGTCGTCATTCTCGACAGCGTGTGGCGCGAGGAGGGCGGGGGGCGCGGCCATGAAACGGCGGGCTTCGGCGCGCACATCCACTTGGCGCAGGAACCGCAATTCCGCGCCGTGCTGTCCTTGTCGCTGGACGGCGGGACCAGTTGGGGCGACGGGTCGGGCACCTGGATCGGCAACGACGCCGCCCACGCCTACATCTTGACCTCGGCCCACAATTTCGACGATTCGGAGTTGAGCGAGGCGCGATTCCGCACCGACGACGGCACAATCCTGCGCGGCGAGCGCCTGTGGGTCCACCCCGATTATGACGCGAGCGACGATTGGAGCGGGCGGGACGCCGCCATCGTCCGGCTGAGCCGCCCCATCACCACCCTCGGTCCCCCGCCGGCGCTGTACAGCGGAAACGCCGAACAAGGCCGCGTCATCACCTTCGTCGGCTATGGCACGCGTGGCATCGCCTCGGTCGGCGAGGATGAACGCTACAACGTCGGTCTGGACAAGGCGGCGGCGCAAGGCCGGGTGGACGAGGTGGAGCCGCTGCGCCGCCCCACCGACGATCAGGACGCGGGCAATTCGCTGGCGGTGTTTCTGCCGCGCGAAGATGGGCGGATCGACAACCCGCTGGGCGGCCCGCGCCGCCCTGTCTCGCGGCTGGCGGGGTTGCTGGGCGGCGGCGACAGCGGCGGGTCGGCTTGGATGCAGGACGGCGACGGCTGGGTGATCGTCGGCATCAACACGGCGGGTGACGGCAAGGCCGGGTACGGCGATTTTTCCTGGTTCGTGCGCACCACCGGAATCCGCCCCTGGATCCAGTCGGTCTTTCCCGGCGTGACCTTCACCAGCGGCGGCGGCGCCCGCCCGACCACGGTTCCGGCAAGGTTCGAGCCTGCGCCGCTGGCCGCCCCGCCCTCGTTGTGCGCCCCCCGCGCCCGCGTCTTCGCCTTGTCCGACGACGCGTGGTATCCGGCCCGCGCCCGCAACCCCGGCAAGGGCGGAACCTGCCGCGTCCATTTCGAGGATTTCGACGACGAGGAGGACGCGTTCGTCGAACCCGACGACCTGCTCGCCTGGAGCGCCGACGGGCCGGGCCGCGCCGTGCCCTCTTGCGACGTCGGACTGGCGGTGGTGGCCGAGGACAATGGCGTCTGGTATCCGGCGACGATCAAACGCTCCAAAGGCGATTCCTGCGTCGTCGAATATGACGACGACAGCTTTAAGGATGAAACCCTACCGCTGGAGCAAATCCGCAGGCTGCGCTGAGAAAAGCGCTTTGAAAGCGCTGACCGCGTCGTTGGAGGTGAAGGTGGATGCCGTCTCTTACACGCGCTATGGAACCTTGAAGGGTCGGATCGCGTCGGTGGGGGTGGACGCGACGGGCGGGGACGGGCGAGAATGGAGCGGCGGAGGAATGGAGCGGCGGCGACCGGCTGTGGCTGCTCGACCTTGTGGCCCCCTGGGGAGGCCAGGACGCGATGCTGGTCGATCCGCGCGCCAGTGTCTTCAAGGGAAAGAAGGTCAGGATGTCTGGAAAAGAAGATCATCTATGACAGCGTATCATTGATCGTCATGAAGATGTAAAAACTGTGACTGAATCGCCTATTTTGGATCCTAGAATGCGTTGCAGAAGAAATGCGCCGATTATTTTAGTTGGAGTTGTATTTGGATATTTTTGGCTTTCTGTTGTCGGATCTATTATTTGTGGATTTATTTTTTCAATGATTCCTAGAATTTCTTTAATTATACCAATGAATAATAACGTCTCCCCCAGAAAAATCTATGCGGGTATCCCATTTGTAGAATTGTACGCATTTATCTTGTTTATCCCATTCTTCGGAATTATTTTTTCGGAGGTTGAGTACTTCGTTGGCAACGATATTTCTAATATTTACCTTCAGAAAATATTCAAGCATATTCTTTTGGGAGATGCACAGAAAGTGTTCTCTTATATTTTGTTAGCGCCTTCTGATAAAGAAAATAAACAAATTTTCGATAAGCTATGGTTACTTCATAGCTATAATTATTTTTCTGTGGCATATCCATTTTTATTGTTGTCGCAGTCATTCAGATATAGAAGTTTTATGATGAATATAGGGAAAAAGGAAAAAAGGAAAAAAGAGATACTTCAAGCTCTTTCTTTGTATATTATATATATGGCAAGTCTTGGAGTGGAAATTAATAAATCAATTAATGGATGTGAAAAGTGTGGGCCTGCAAGAAAATACATAACTGTTCATCTTTTAGGGGAAATCTGGACAGGAGTTCCGATTATGATTTTCTCTATCATGCCGCCGGTGGCTTTTTTGTGTTATGCCTTCATATCAGTTCGAGCTTTGATGAACAATAGGTAGTTAATAAACAACTCAGTTGTATGGATCAATAGAAATGACCGAAGATAATAAATCTGATCGCCCTTCATGGGTAAAAGATGCTATTGATACGCCAGGAGCTTCATATACAGCTCTCATTGATGGGTTGGTTGAATTATAAAAATTATCCAGTGAATCCGGTTATGGTGGTAAATCGTTATAAATTATTAATACAATAAATAGCGCTGTATTCAGTGTTGCTCCTGATTTTTATGAAAATGGAAAGATTTCATCAAAAACTTGCTGAGAACGTGATACTGGCCGATCCGCGCCAGTGTCTTCAAGTAAAAGAAGGTTAGGATGTCGGGGAAGGAAGATCATCTATGACAGTGTCTCATTGATCGTCACGAATATCTAAAAGCTGTTCATGAATCGCCTATTTTGGAGATTAGAATGCGTTGTGGAAGAAATGCGCCGATTATTTTAGTTGGAGTTGTGTTTGGATATTTTTGGCTTTCTGTTGTCGGATCTATTATTTGCGGATTTATATTTTTTATGATTTCAAAAATTTCAATACTAATTGTGATGAAAAATAAAAACATTAGCAAAAAACTTTCATACGCATTTATACCATTTATAGAAACATTTGCATTCATTTTATTTATTCAATTTTCCGGGATTATTTTTTCGGAAGTTGAGCGTATTATTGCTTACTACAATTACAGTCATAACTTTCAGAAAATTTTACCATATATTTTTTATGGGGATATCCAGCGAGCGTTTTCTTATATTTTGTTATCACCTTCCGATAAAAATGATTCTATCATCTCAGGAAGAATATGGATAATATATAGTTATAATTATCTTGTTATTACGACACCATTTTTATTTTTGTCGCAATCCTTCATGTACAAAAATACACCCATAAGAAAGGAAGGCAGGGTAAATCGGATAAATGAAATATTAAAAACAGCAATTTCTTCTATTTTGTTCTTTTTATCGTTTGGGGTGGAGGTTCTCAGAGCGATCAATGGTTGCGTTAACTGCGGAATCGTAAGGAAATACATAACCATGAATCTTATGGGAAAAATCCTCACAGGGCTTCCAGTAATGGTTTTGTTAAGTATGATTCCAGTGTACATTCTGTCCTATTTATTCATATCTATTCGATCATTGATAAATAATAGATAATTTGCTATTAATATAGATAGGATATGATATAGTGAATGCCAAAGAAAAAACGATAAATCTGATCGCCCTTCATGGGTAAAAGATGCTATTGATACGGTATGATCTTCTTGGGGAATTCTACACTTTAAAATTGGAGACGGGAGTAGTCTTGATGCGTGTTACGAAAAAACGCATTGCGTTGGTTGTTGCGTTGGCGCTCATTGCGTCCATCGCCTACTGCGCGAGAAAGGTGGATCGCGTGGCGGTGATTGCCAGCCATGGCTATATCATTCCATCGCAATACCCGGGCGGCGAGTACGGCTCCCCCCAACTCCTCTCAATAGCTTTGCCACGGCGGTGGTGTGGCCCAGCATGGAACCGGCGACAAGAGAAAGGGCTAAACGGCAAAGCCAAGATAAGAAGGCAATTTATGGAAATTGTGATCTTTTAACTATATTTGCACACGAAAAACTATTGGTGAAGAAAATAGAAAAGATGAATTTGTATTAAAAAACATAGCACCGAATATGTTAATAGAGGGATAGCGTCAGAAGAATTTGGAATGAAAATGTATGCTTTTTCATCGAAAGGAATAAGACTTGATTATGATAATGTATATGCTGAAAAAGAAAAATACGACAGGGAGTTTGTCTCCAAATGCACAAAAATTGGGTGATACCCATCACCACAATGCGAGATGTCATTTTCAATAAATTTTATAAATCTATCTATTTTTATAGACGGAGGTTTATCTTGCCTTGAATTTCGTCACTCTATAAGTGGAAAAATTGTTGATTTGATAGAAAATTTTTTAAAACTGTACAAAGAAAAATACTAATCGACAGGAATATCTAGAGCGCTGCGCTCAAAACATGAAACAGCATGCGGCGCTCTATGCCTTTGTTTATCGAGCATCTTCACGCGTCAAATCGATTCCGATTTAACGCGATCTGCTCTAATATGTCTGATTCTATTTTGAACAAAAATCAATTGGATCAATTGGCTTCCAATTCCAAGGCCGTCGTTCGGGCAAGCGGCTCTGCGGCATACCGGCGATGCGGGCTGACCCGTCGGCGAGCCACGCCTGGAATCGCGCGGAAGAGGTTTGTGACCCGACCGATGGTATGACGGAAGTGGGATCTGGAAGGATCTGTGGGGATTTGGTGGGATCGGTTTGATTTTAATGGGGTTTTTGGCGGCGGGTGGGGTTCTGTCAAACCATTGGTCGCGAACGTTTGGCGTTGGTTGTCCGCCGGGTGGTTTGGCGGGTTAGGGCGACTCAGGCCGACGCCAAATCTGTTCCTTGCCGTTCACCGTCAGTGATGTGATTTCCAGCGTCTGCCGATTGACGAAGCAACTGGCCGCGTCCAGCCGACCGCCGACGGATATTCCCGTTCCATTGGGCCATGAAAAATAATAGTTCGGCCCGTCAGGACGTCCATCCAGACGCGGAACCACCGCGTAAGACGGGTGGGCAATCACGGTTAGCTGTGATTTGCAGACTTCAAACGCCGCGTCATCGTCCTTTTTCTCACGCTCTCTTCCAAAAATCGCAAGATAAAACAATAGGATGATCCCTCCGAGGCATGAGAACCCGAATATCATTTCCAGATTTGAGTGAACTGGCTTTCCGTTGACCGTCTTCATTCTCTATCGCTCCGGCGGCTCTGCATATCGGGGTATAAATTCTTGATTTCATACAATTTAATCGGGTGAAGTGTAAGGCTCTGGACCAACCAACCTCAAGCCTGGCGTTTGCTATGCGCAGGGTTGGCGACTTTGAGGCGTAATTCGTTGCGAAGTTCGGCTATCACCTCGCCTATCTGAATCAGACGGTCGTCGGGGTCGGCGATGGCAGTAACGATGCGGTCATGCTCGACAGCCGCGCGCTCCGCAGCCTGATGAAGAGCGATTGAAAACCCCATCTCCTTATAAACATTCATAATTTTCTCTGTTAAACGACCTATAAGGCGGTGGTCTGTAATGACTAATGGCTGGCTGGGTTCACCGCCACCTTGCATATTACCCTCACCGCTCACCAACCACTCCACTTGAACACCAACCGATTTACATAACTGTAATATAATTCTCCGAGAAGGCTCACTGCCCGCCAAGTAGCTTTGCACAGCACCTAGTGAAATGTTGGCCGCGCGAGCTAGCGCGTTCTGACCGCCTGCTAAAGCCGTGATTTCCTCAAGGCGTGCAACAAACGCAGGGTCGGTTTCGGCTTTTCGCACCCTCCTGCCTTTAGGGGCCGAAAGTTTTGTTTCGGGCTGCGCAACGTCTTTCGGCCTTCCAGAACTCATTGGAATTCCTCAGTTTTCAGGCCGAAGAAGGCGCAATTGACTGATTTACAGGTCGAAAGTTTGCGCCCAGCGACCGCCTCTCCGGTTTTCCTCTCTTTAAATCGGTTGACGACTGAAATTTCAGTCGATAGATTCACTCCCATGACGATGAAGAACCGAACCATAGACACTCCTCCCCGAGACCCCCGCGAGCGGGCGGCCTGGGTCAAATTTCAGCTTGAGTTGCGCGCGATGTCGTTCGCGTCGATTGCTCGGGGTGAAGGGGTGAGCCAACGGGCTGTCTGTCAAGCCCTATGGTCGCCTTCGCAGTACCTGGAGGAAGCCATCGCCCGCGCGATTGGCCTTACCCCCCAGGCGCTGTTCCCCGAACGGTTCGGCGCGTCCGGCAACCGGCTGCATCGCAGTCGGCCCCGGCATCGTAGCAGCGGCCTGAGTGACCGCAATGACCAACTTTCGGAGGCCGCATAGACATGAGCGCCCCATTCACGCAGAACCGCCATCACATGTTGCTGGCGGAAGCCCACCAACTGAACGAGTTCCTCGACGCCCGTCTGATTGGCGCCGAGGTTCCCGAGGATCAGCGGCTTGCCGTTGCCCGTGACGTGCTGGAACTGGCGTTGGCGGCCCGGCGTGGCGACCAGCCCCTTTCCTCACCTTCCACCAAAGGCGCGCATGAGCGGGTGCTTGCTCGTGCTGAAGCCCGTGTGTTCCTGCTCAGCAATGGCAAATGCGTCCCTCCCGTCAGTGGCGGATTTCATCCGGCGGACGGATCGCCGCCAACCCCGAAGAGAGGTGTTCAATCAAGCGGCGAGCCATTTCGCCATCAAGAGGGATTTCGACCGTCGCCCCATCGGACTGAGAAACCGACAGATACAGAAGTCGCGCATCTGTGTCGGCCATCACGCGAAATCCACCTGATTGCCGAGGTTCGCCTGCCAGAGCATCTCGAAAAATTTTACGTAGACCGCTCGGAAGCTGGGCAATGGCTATCGTCTCGCGAGAGTGGCGAAGACGGCTCAACAGGTCCATCAAGCTCCCGATAAACGAAGGCATGAAGGCGATGACCGTCTTTTTTCCATCCGGCGCCGTCAGGCGCAATTCGATGGTTTTCCATCTCGGTGTGTCGGCCTTCCGCACTGATGACTGGTATTGGTTTCGCCACCCTTAAGACCCCCATCGGTTGTGTTGCAGCTCCGATGATCGGGGAAGGACGGTCGGTCGTCAACGCGACCGACCGTCCCGCCACGGGATAGGCTGACCGCTTCCACAACCCATTCTGATCCCCGTTTCGAGGCGTCGAGGCGGGCAACCTGACCGGGCGCGTTCTGCGCGCACACGGACGCGCCCGGTCTTTTTCCAAAATCCGGCAAATCCATCCTGCCAAGGAGGCCACCATGCCGACAAAAAAGCGTCAAAAAGACCCTGATTTACGCCAATCCGACTTCCTGCATCTGCTGTCCGGCGTGATGGCCGAATGCCGCATCAACGCCCCCGTTCCCGCGCCCGCCAACCCCGACCCGTCGCCGCTGCCCGGCCTGTATGACGACAACCAACGCGTCCGCCGCCATCTGAACGCCCTTATCAAGGCGTCCGGCGTTGACCGCGAGACCCTTGCCGCCCGCATGAGCCGCCTGACCGGAAAGGCGATCAGCAAGACGATGATCGACAGTTGGACCGGCGCGGGCCGCCCGAACGCCTTTCCGTTGCAACATCTGCGCGCCTTCGTTCGCGCCTGCGACGCCGGTTCATCAGCGGAGTGGTCGTTCCTGTCCGCCCTGATGGACGGCACCGGCTGGTCGCCGATGGACGCGGCGCGGGCGCGGCTGGTCGAACTGGGCCAGTACGCCGGGGCGCTGCTTCACATCGTGACGCAGATCACCGGCCTCTCCACCGCCCTGCGCGGGGGGCGGGCATGAAGGAGTGGTGGACGCCCCGCGAGATCGCCGAAGCGAAGCTGCCGGGCATGCCAGAAACGGAACAGGGAATACGACTGCGGGCAACCCAGTGGCGCCAAGAAACTCCACAATTGTGTCGTGATCGGTCGGCTTCTGGTGGTGGCCGCGAATACCACCGCAACCTCCTCCCCCCTGCCGCTCGCCGCGAACTGGACCGCCGCGACCGCGCCGCCTTGGAGGGGCAAGCTGTCGCCGCCTACCGGGTCGCGGTCGCCAGCGGCGCTCTCCCGGCCCCGGTTTCCGCCCCCAACGCGGCGACGCCCCTGCTGCCCTTCACCGGCGGCCTGGAGCGGTTCGACGCCAAGGCGGCGGTTCTGACGGCCTTTGACGCGTGGCGCTTGAACCGGCCAAGACTGTCTGACAGCCGCGCCCGCGAAATGTTCGTCGAGCAGTGGAACGCTGAGGAGATCGCCGCCCCGCTTTTTGCCCGCCAGCGGGAAACCCACATTTCCGAACCAACCCTGCGGCGCTGGCTGGCCGCGCGGGCAAAGGGCGACATGACCGCCCTGCAAGGGCGCTACGGCAACCGGCGCGGCGCCGGCGTTTGGGACACCGATTTGTCCCGCGTCCGCGCCTTCATCACCGCCGCCCTGGCTCGGCTGCCCGACCTCACCACCCCCAACATTCTGGAGTTGGTCGAGCATGAGTTCGGCCAAGTGATCGAGATCGTCGATGGCGACGGCGTCGTCACCCAACGCCCGCTTCCCGGCCCGCGCGCCGTGCAAAAGCTGGTCAAACAGTGGCGCGACGACAACCCGTCGCTGGTCAAGCGGCTGACCGACCCGGATGGTTGGAAGAACTCCGACATGCTGGCGCTGGGCGACGCCGCCGCCGGGATCGAACGGCCAAACCAAGTGTGGATGATCGACGCCTCGCCGCAGGACGTCATCACCACCGAAGGCCGCTATCAGATCTACGCGCTGATCGACGTCTACCCGCGCCGCCTGATGGTGCTGGTCACGAAAACGCCGCGCACGGAAGCGGTGAAGCTGCTGCTGCGCGCCGCCCTGCTGTCCTGGGGCGTGCCGGACACGCTGGTGACGGACAACGGGTCTGACTTCGTGTCCAAGGAGGCGCGTCGCGTCTTCGCCGCCCTGAAGATCGCCCATGATCCGGCGACCCCGTTCAGCCCGTGGGAGAAGTCCTTTGTCGAGCGGGTGATCGGCACCATCCAGCACGGCTTGTTCCCGATGATGCCGGGGTTTTGCGGCCACAACGTCGCCGCCGCGCAAAAGCTGCGCGCCCGCCGGACGTTCGCCGCGCGCATGGGCGAAACGGAACGCGAGGCGTTCGAGGTCGCGTTGACCGCCGATCAGGTCCAGGTGCTGGTCAATGAGTGGGTCGCGCTGAAATACGACCATCACAAGCATGGCGGCCTTGGCGGGAAAACGCCGTTCCAGGTGCTGTCCGAATGGACCGGCGCGCCCCGCCGGATCAGCGACGAACGCGCGTTGGACATGCTGCTGTGCCGGTCGCAGGGCACGCGCCAGATCACCAAGAAGGGGTTGCGCGTCGGGAACCGGCGCTATTGGGATCGCAACGGCGGGCTGCTGCGCTTCGCCGGGTCGTCCGAGCCGCTGGAAGTTCGCATGGATCCGGCCAATCCCGACATCGTCTACGTCTATCGCCCCGATCCGCTGGAATTCATCTGCGCCGCCGAATGCCTCGACCGCATGACGCCCGACAAGCGCGCCGAGGTGGCGGTAAGCGCCCGTATCAATCAGCGCAAGGCGCTGACGGAGCAGGAACGCGCCGTCAAGGTGGGCGGCAAAGCGATAGGCCGCGCCGACGTGCTGGCCGCCGCGCTGGAAAACGGACGCAAGCGCAACGGCACCGTGGTCGCGCTGCCGCGTGCCGGGACGGAGCACAGCACCCCGGCGTTGGACGCCGCCGCCATCGCCGCCGCCGCGCAAGCCCCGGCGGCCCCAGCCCCGCTTACCGCATCGCAGCAGGCCGCGCAGGACCGCGTCGTGGTCGCCCTGCAACGCCCGGCCCCGCCGCCGGTGTCCGATGAGGATCGCTGGTGGGCGCGCGCCATGGACATCCGCCACCGCCGGGCCGAGGGCGATCCGGTGACGCCCTCCGAGGCGCAATGGCTGGCCCAAGTCGAAGGGCGCCCATGGTTTCGCGCCCGTGACCGTTTCGCCGCCCTGACGTCCGGGCAGGTTCCCGCCGGGCAGGCCGCTGGTTGATCCCCCACTGATTTCGAGAATGCGAGAAACCCCATGAGCAAATCCACAGCAACCACCGTCACGCCGTTCGCCCCGGTTGGCGCGTCCACCAACTCCACCCCTGCCGATCTTGGCGGCGGGCGGGCGCCGCTGAAGAACATGGCGCGGTTCGCCGCCTTGGTTGAACGCGCCCAGAGCCGCAAGGAAGGCCGGTCCCGGTTGGCCTGTTTCTCCGGCTGGTCGGGCTACGGCAAAAGCGTTTCCGCCGCCTTCGCCGCCCAAAACTACCGCTGCTTCTACGTCGAGGCGCGTTCGCACTGGACGAAGCGCACGATGATGGAGGCGATCCTGCGACAGGTCGGCGGCGGCAGCCTCAATTCCGCCCGCATGTCGGTGTCGGCGATGACGATTGAGGTCGCCAAGCGGCTGGCCGACAGCCGCCGCAGCCTCATCATCGACGAATTCGACAACGCCGTGGACCGCAATCTGGTTGAGCTGACCCGCGATCTTTACGAACAGTCGAAGGCGGTCATCATCCTGGTTGGCGAAGAGGCGCTGCCGACCAAGCTGGAAGCGTGGGAGCGGTTCCACAGCCGCATTGGCGGGTTGTGGGAGCAGGCGCACCCTTGCGACGTCGAAGACGGGGCGGCGCTCGCCCGGCTCTATTGCCCCGGCCTGTCGATTGGTCGCGACCTTTTGGCCGATCTGGTCGAGCAAACCCACGGCAGCGCGCGGCGCATCACTGAAAACCTGGATGACGTGCTGGAGTTCGCCACCGGCGAGGGCTTGACCGCCGTGTCGCTGGCCGAATGGAGCGGTCGCGGTTGGATGACCGGCGACAGCCCCGCCGCGAGGAACCGTCGATGAAGGGGCGGGCGATGAGCGCCCGGCGCAAGCGCCCCGACCCGGTCGGCTGGCTGACGGGCCGCGACGCCATGTGGACGGCGATCCGCGCCCTGGGGCTGTCTGGCCCGTTCCGTCTGGCGGAGGTCGTTGACCGGACGCGCCTCAACAAGGCGACCATCCGCAGCTTTCTGATTGGCCTGTGGCGGGCGGGCGTGCTGTCCGCCACCCCGCCGGAACGGCGCGGCGACGCCACGCTGTACGCCCTGGCCAACGATCCCGGTTCCGAAACCCCTCGGCTGACGCGGGACGGCGGGTTGGACAGCGCGCCCACCCATCAGGAACGGTTGTGGCTGGCGATGAAGCCGCTTGGCAGCTTCACCGCGCCGGAGCTGGTGATGGCCTGCGGCAACGCCGTCACCAACGCGCAGGCGAGCAGCTACATCGGTCGGTTGGCGGCGGCGGGCTATCTGGTCGAAACCGAAGCGTGCCGCACCGTGAGCGGCCAGAACCGCCGGGCGCGCTACGCCTTGCGCATGGGGCGTGACACCGGGCCGCGCCCCCCGGCGGTTCGCCGCGACAAGACGGTGTTCGACCTCAATCTTGGGCGGGTCGTTGGCCGGGAGGATGCCCTGTGAAGGCCGCCGCGTCCGCGCAAGCCCGCGCCGCCGCCGCCTGGGGGGCTGGAATGCCGGATTGGGTCGCCGTCCTGGCGCGCGCCTGCGACGCGCCCGGCGCGTCTCAGGCCAAGGTGGCGGCGCTGCTGCGCTACACCCCGCCGGTCATCAGTCAAATCCTGAACGCCGCCTATAAGGGGAATTTAAGCCGCGTTGAAACAGTGGTTCGCGGCGCGTTCATGGCCGAGACCGTCGCCTGCCCGGTTCTGGGGGCGCTGGCGGTCAATGAGTGCCTGGAACACCAGCGCCGGGACTTCGACGGGGCCAATCATCTGGCGGTCGCGCTGTATCGCGCCTGCCCCGACTGCACACACAAGCAAAGCGGAGGATCGGATGGGCGCTGAGCGTTTCCACATCCTGGCGCGCGACCTGCGCGCGGCGGCCATCGGTCGTTGCGGCCCGCCCGGAATTTCCCCCTTCAGCGTCCGGTCGTTGGGCGGGCGCGTCAACGCCCTGGCCGATTTCCTGCCGCCGTCACTGGCCGATGAGGTCGTTGACCGCGCCAACCGGCTTGCGGGCGAAGGCGCGGGCTTGACGCCGGAACAGACGGTTGCGCTCGCCGAATGGCTGGAAGGCATGGCGGGCCACTCTCACCAAAGCCCCATCGCGCGGTTGCGGGGTGCCACCGGCGGGGGAGACGCCGCATGAGCGCCACCACTTACAACCGCTGCTCTGTGGCCAGCATGCTGGCGATGCTGCAAGCCTACGCCGACGCGGATCGGCCCATGTCGGCGGTGCAGTTGGCCGCCCGGATCGGCGTCGCCGCCAACACCGGCATCAGCCTGCGCCGCGCGTTGATCGGCGCTGGTTGGCTGGACGTCATCGAACCGCCGCGCGGCAACCTGCCGGGCCGCGTGAGCGTGACCGACGCCGGTCGAGTGGCGTTGCAGGATCGCCCCGTGGCCGTCGCCAAGCCTGTGACGGCGAGCGCCCCGTGTGTTCAGAAAAAGCACTGCGAAGCCGCTCCGTCGGCGGTGGCGCCGACAACGACAAAGCGCCGCTGTCTGTCTTGCGGTTCCCACTTCGACAGCACGGGGGCGGGAAACCGCATCTGCGGGGGCTGCCGCTCCACCAGCGCTTATCAGTCCAGCGCCGCCGGTTCCTATGCCGTGAGGCTTCGGTGAACGCCCGGATCGCCCCACCGCCGGGCGGGATCGTCGAGATCGACATCCCGGCCAGCGGCCCGTCCGCCGGTCACACCGTGACGCGGCGGGTGGAGACGGTGCGGGCCTGTGGGGGCGATTGGCGTCAATGCCTGCTGGCCGACCCGGTGACGGGCGCCCTGTCCGCCGCCCGGATCGCCCCGGCCCCGGACGGGCGGTCGGATCACTGGCGGTGCGTCGATCTGCCGCTGGCCTTGGGCGATCCGCCACCGCCACGCCGGGCCAGCCCGTGACCCGCGCCGCCCGCATCCAGGCGGCCCTGTTCGGCGCGTTCGGGCTGCCGCCGCCCCGTCGCCCGCCGAACCCGGCGCCCGCCGACCGCTTTCCGATCTTCGCCCGTCCGGCAGCCCCGCCGGTCGCGCTCAACCCGGTTCGTCTCGCCATCGGCGGGACCGTCACCCACTCCCCCAAGAGGTAAGCCATGCCCGACCAATCCCCCGTTTTTCCGTTCCAGATGCCGTTGATCCCCCTGCCGTCGGGCGCGCCGACGCTGGCCAAGCATCTGCACGCGATGTTGAGCATCGTCCGCCGTCACGCGCCTCTTGCGGGCCTGCTGTCCGATCAGGAGATCGCCGCCACCGACGCCGCCTTTGCAGCGCTGGTCGGGTTGCCCGCTGCCAAGGCCAGCGTGGAGGTGTTGAATGACAAGGTGTACTGGCGCGATGAAGACGAGACTTTGACGCTGGAGAGCATGGTCAAGCCCCATCGCTTTTTGGAGGATGACTTTGTCCGCACCGTCGTCACCGCCGCCCTGTCAACGTCCATGACCCTGGCACGGCTCAAAGCGCTCTCGTTCGCCGAAGCGCAGGCGCTGATCGACACACTGGCGTCGGCTCATGGCGTGAAGGCGGGCGGCAAGGCCGGAAACGTCTCCTTCCTCAGTTACGACCGGGCCTTCAAGGTCCAGATCGCGGTTCAGGAGCGTCTGGCCGTGAACGCCAACATCGTGACGGCCAAGACGGCGCTGAACGATTGGTTGGCCGCCGCCGACGCGGGGGACGAAGTCCGCGCCCTCATCAACGCCGCATTCGGCTTGGGCGATCAGGACGGGGTCCGTGTCGCCGAGCTGGTGCGGCTCAAGAGTCTGGTCATCAACCATCCGCTGTGGAACGCGGCTATGGCCGCGATTGATGACGCGTTGGAGGTGGCGGGCAAGGCCCAATACCTGAGGGTCTACCAGCGCGCGCCGGACGGCAAATACGTCCAAATCCCGCTCGATCTGCCCAGCGTGTGAGGTGCGCCATGAAGAAATTCGCAGGACATCGTGGGGTCGGCGCTCTCAAGGCGCTGTGCGCCGAAAAAGGCGTCCAGATCGACACGACCAAACATGACCGTGACTTTTCGGATTTCGTCAGACTGGACGGTGTCTTTGATAAGACCGTCGTCACGATGATCTATTCCGTCTTCAACGGAACATTCTTCGGTGAAACGGAGCAGGGGGTGCGCTTCAACGAGAGCAGCCCCTTTGATGACGAGCCGTGGTTCACCGCCATCTTGGATCTGCTCTATCTGCCGCCGGAGGCCACACATGCGTGACCGCCCTCCTATCGACGGCCTGCCGATCCAGGTTGATCTGGTTCAGTACCCCGAGGCGCTGAACGGCCCTGCGGGTCACGCGCTCGCCGCTCGCCTGTCGGAAGTGGCAAGCGCCGCGCTTTCCATCCGAGCGCCGGTCGCCGCTGCGGCCTTCACTTTGCTGGCCGACGCCGAACAGGAGGTCGATGACCTGCGGTCGCTGCTTTTCACTCAGCCGCCCAGTCCGGCGGCTCGCCGGTACGCGATCCGGCTGGCGGCTGCGGCCATCGCCCTGGTCGCCGCGCTCGACGCCAGCGAGGCCGAACGGAGCGCCTCGCCGTCGCTGGAAAGCGAGGTGACGCGTTGGTTGCGCCAGACCATTGGTGAACTGGTAGGCCGAACCGCAGCGGCAGCCATCCTTGCAGTCACGCCCCGGATGCTCGTCAGCGCCGTCCTGGTCGCCCCAAAAATGGACGCGTTGGAAACCGGCATCCGGCTGCGATGGGGCGTGTCGCTGATCGTCGCCAGCAACAACACCGTCGCCGACGTGGCCAAGGCCATTGTCGCCGCCCAAAAGAGGAGCGCCGTCTGATGGCGAAGCTCAAACCTTCCCTTGTCGTCGAGATCCCGCAATTCACAGGACTTCGGCTGAGTGACGCCGCTTGGGCGGCGCTGGAAAAGCTGCTGGCCGACGTCGGCGTCATCCTGGCATCCGAATACCACAACATCGACCGCGCGGGGCTGGCCCGGCACACCGAAGCCGCACAGGAAGGGCTGTTCCGCGCGTTCAATCGGTCGCTGGACACCGCTCATCAAATCCAGTCGGCCCGTTCGGAGTTCATCGCCGGTGCGGCCTGCATGTTGGCGCAGGCCGCTTCGATTGATGCCACCGCTCGTGAGGCTGTGGCGGCGGGGAAGCCCGCACCGAACTCAACCTCTACTGACGCAAGGTTCGGTCAGCCCCCGGAGGGGTCCGCATGAGCAACCCTCATCCCGACATCCCGGCTTTGCTTGCCGAGGCTGACGAACTGCCCGACCCGCGAAAGTCGCTGCTGACCCACAACGAGCGAGAGCTGATCGAATTCTGTCAGCGGTTGGCGGCGGCCCTGCGGGCTTGCACGAAAAAGGAGGATTGAGGCCATGACCCTGTACCCCATCCACGCCCAGATCGCCGCCGTGGAGGCGGCGGCCAAGGCCGATCCGACCAACCGCGCGTTGGCGCAAGCCGCCTTGACCTTGAGCGCGGTGTCCGTTGCTTGCGGCGGCCTCAAGGACGTCGATCAATGTCCGTGCTGCGGCGCCGTCTGGGAGGTCGATGCGTGGCCGGTTGATGACCGCCTGACCCGCGCCATGGAAGGGCTGATGCCGTGATGGAATGGCCGCCGCCCGCGACCGTAAAGCTTGAATGGGACCGTGGTGCTGGCGATGACCGGGCCACGGGGTGGGCTATACGCGACCAGGATGGTCGCCTCCTGTCGATCCATTCGAGGTCCCCGCTTGATCCGCATAGCTGGCGCGTGGTCGCCGAACGCGCGCAGGCCACCGCCCGCAACTGCTGCGGCTCGACGCAGATCCGCGCGTGCTGATCGACTTGGTGGTGGAACTGATGGCCAAGCAACTCGACCTGTTCCGAAAGCCGCGCCGTCCAGCCACGCTCAACCCGCGCACGATGTTCGTCCTCGACGCGAGCGCGGAGAGCCACAGCGGTCGAGCATGGATCCGGCTGTGGTGCCTGGTCTGCGATCACACAACCGCTTGGGTTCCCGCCCGATCCCCCGCCGCCGAAGAGAAAGGCCGCGTCTGTCCGAGGTGCAAGGGCGACCCGGCCACTGTCAAACCATCCGACGGAACCGCCGAAAAGGAGCCGTCATGACCGCCGCAAGAACCGTCAAAAAGCCCCAAGCCTCTGACGCCCTTAAGCCGCTTGTCGCCAAAGTCCAGACCCTGCGCCGGATGGTTCCGGCCCTGTCGGACGACGACACATGGCGCGCGTTCTTGGCGGTCAACGCCAACGGCGTCACGTCCACCCGCGCCATGAACGAAAGCCAACTGCGCGCCGTCGTCACCGCCCTGCATCAGGCAGGCGCGCCGCGCAAAGCGCCCGGCGCGAAGGCTCCCGCTCGTTACGCCGACACGGCGCAAATGGCGATGATCCGGGCGCTGTGGTTGGAGCTGGCCGACCTTGGCGCCGTCAAGGATCGGTCGGAGGCGGCGTTGTCCGCCTTCATCAAGCGGCAGACCCGCCAGGATGTCGGTCGGCTGTATCCGGCTGCCGCCGCCAGCGTGGTCGAAGCGCTGAAGAGCTGGCGTTCCCGCGTCACCGCCGCCAGCCCGCCGGAGGTTCCCGCGTTATGACCAACGACGTCCCGACCGGCCTGACGCCCCACATCCTGCCCGGCATCCTGCGCGACATCGCCGAGATCGCGGGCTTGCAGGCCGCTGTCGATCTGTGTCTCGCCGCGCGCGGGCGGCGCTTCTACATCCCCGCACGCGCAACCTTGACCAAGGCGCACCCGTTGGTGCGCGCGGTCGGTTGGCGGTCAGCAAGGCTGATCGCCCAAGCCTACGGCCACGAAAGTCTGCCGATCCCCAACGCCCGCCCGGTCCTGCGCGCCTACCGCGCGCGGGTGCTGCGGACGGCGGGCTACTCGACGGCGCAGATCGCCATGTTGCTCGACATGGATCGCGGCCATGTCCAGCGCCTTGCGCCCGCCGCCGAGTACCCGCCCGGCCCGGTCGAAAAGAGGGCGGTGCGGGCGATCCTGGACGAAGCGCCCCGCCGCTTCGCCCGGATGAAGCCGGGTGAAGCGCCATCGGCCCCGCCGCCGGTTCCGCCCCCTGGCCCATCGCCTCTGTTCCTTTGGGCGGGCGTAAAGCTGCCCGGCTGACGCCGCATCCACCACCCTTACGAGCGAGGCGGCGGCGGGCGACACTCGCCCCATGACCACAACGCCCCCGACGCTCCCTGACGCCTTCCCCGCCGCCATCGCCTTTGTGCTGGGGCATGAGGGTGGATTTTCCGACGATCCCGCCGACAGCGGCGGCCCGACGCGCTGGGGCGTGTCGTTGGCTTGGCTGCGCAAGGCCGGTCTGCTCGACCTTGACCATGACGGACGCCCCGACGGCGACGTGAACGGCGACGGCGCGGTTGACGCCGAAGACGTCCGCGTCCTGCCGCGCGACCACGCCATCCGGCTGTACCGCCTGCATTGGTGGGACGCGCTGGGCTACGCCCGGATCACGGATCCGGCCATCGCCGCCAAAACCTTCGACCTTGCCGTGAACATGGGCGCGGGCGGCGCGCACCGCTGCCTTCAGCGCGCCTTGCGGGCTGCTTGGTTCCCGGTCGATGACGACGGCAAGCTCGGGCCGAAAACCCTGTCGGCCATCAACGCCGCCGATCCCCGCAGCCTGATGCCCGCCTTCGCGTCCGAGGCCGCCGGCTACTACCGCTCCCTCATCGCCGCCCGCCCGGCCTTCTCGAAATACGAGAAGGGCTGGCTTAACCGCGCCTACGCGCGCCCCTCCCTGTGATCGGAGAGTCCCATTGGCCATCATCCATTCGCTCTTCTCTCGGCGCCATTCGGCAATCGACGCCGCTTCGCTCTTTCGGCGGATTTTGAACGTCATGCGCGCCGCCGCCCGCCGGTCCTGGGCCGCCCTGCTCGTCGCGCTGGCGCCGCTTCCGGCTCTGGCCGACGCGGCGGGCGTCAACACGGCGGTCGATTTGTCCACCCTCGCCAGCGGCGTCATCGCCGCTCTCGGCGCCGCCGCGCTGTGGGTCGGTCGCGCCGTCACCAGCGCGTTGATCGGCTATCTGGCGCAAAAGACCAAGCTGGAGCTGGACGACCACACCCGCGCCTATCTGGATCAAGCGTTGGAGCGCGCCGTCCAGTACGCGCAAAGCAGCGCGGAGCGTCTGGTCGGTCCCGCCGCGTCGGAGATCGACGTCCACAACGCCGTCGTGGCCCACGCGGTCAATTACGCGGTGGCCCGCGTGCCGGACGCCCTGGCCCATTTCGGCCTTACGCCCGAGGCGCTGGGCGACATGGTGGAAGCGCGCATCCAGGCGAGCGCGCCAACGCTGTTCGGGTCCGTCAGCCTTCAGAATGGATCGGTGGCGTTCCGGGACGGCCCGGCCCCCTTATCCGCCGGAGCGCAGGCGGGTGGCTGACGACGCTGACCGCGCCGGAGAGGCCGACCAATCCGAGGTCAGCCTCTCCGGCGCAGTCGCCCACATCCGCGACGTGCTGTCCGGGGCGGGCGCTGACTGTTGCGTCGATTGCGACGCGCCCATCCCACCGGCCCGCCGGGCCGCCTACCGGGCCGCCACCCGTTGCGTGGATTGTCAGGCCGAACATGAAGGACGCCGGTGATGCCCGATTGGTTGAAGGAATGGTGGCCATTCGTGGCGTTGGCGGTCGCGGTGGGATCCCCGTTGGTTCACGCCTGGGTGGGCTGGTCGGTGCGGGCGCGCTTCGCCAGCAAGGATGATCTGGCCGGTGAAGGCAAGGCGCGCGGGGAAGCGCTCGACATGGAGCGGAAGGCGCGGCACGAGCGCGAGGACGCGATGCGCGAAGCGGTCAACGCCTTGCTTGGTCGGGTTGATCGGCTTGAAAGCGCCATTGAGCATCTGCCGACGGCGGAAGCCGTCGCGACGCTTACCCTGCAATTGACCCGCGTCGAGGGGAAGCTCGCCGTGTTCGAGGAGCGGGCCAACGGCGTCGTTGCTTTGTTTGAGCGCACGGATCGGCAGGTCCAGGTGATGGATGAATTCCTGCGGAAGGTGAAAGCATGACCAACACCAATTTTCTGGCCCATTTGGCCGAAGACCGGCGTCTTGTCATCCTGCGGCTGTTGACCGAAGCGGGCGGGACGGCGAACGACAGCGTTCTTGAAGCCGGGCTGCAACAGCTCGGCCATCGGCGCGGCTTGACCCGCGACGTGGTGCGCGCCGACATCGACTGGTTGAAGGCGCGCCGTCTGGTGGCGGTGGAGATGGTCAAGGACACCGTCATGGTGGCCAGCATCACGGAACGCGGTCTGAACGTCGCCGAGGGTCATGAGACCGTTGACGGCGTCAAACGCCCGTCGCTCGTCTGATCGCCATGGCACGCCTTTCCGCCGCCGACAAATGGCCGACCGACATCCGCGCGCTGGTGGGCAAGCTGCGCGGGCAAGGGGCAACCATCGACCAAATCCGCGCCAAGCTGCAAGAGCTTGACGTCTCCGTTCCGCGCTCGACGCTGGGGCGCGAGATCAAGGAGTTGGATCAGGTCATCGCCGACATCCGACGGGCGCGCGAGATCGCCGAGGCCATCGGCACCCGGATTGACGAAGGGTCGGCGTCAAGCACCGCGCGCGCCAACGTTGAAATCCTGCAAGCCCTGACCCAACGGCTGCTGTTTGCGGCGCGCGGCGAAGGCGGCGAGATCGCCATTGAGGCGAAGGACGCCAAAGCCTATTCGGAAGTGCTGCGCAATCTGGCCTCCGCGTCCAAGGTCGATTTGGACCGGGAAATCAAATGGCGCGATGAGCTACGCGCCAAAGTCGACGCCGCGTTGAAGGCCGCAGAACCGGACGCGTCCAAAAGCGACGGAAAGCCCGTCGATCTGAAGGAGGCGCTGGTGCGCGTTCGGCAGGAAGTCTACGGGATTTTCTCATGAGCGCCGCCGTCCCTCTCTACACCTATCAGAAGCGCTGGCTTCAGGATAAGGCGCGCTTCAAGGTCGGCATGTTCGCGCGCCAATGCGGCAAGACCTTCACAACGACGCTGGAGGTGGTGGACGACTGCTTTGCCGCTGCGGCGGAGGGGCGGCGCGAGCGTTGGGTCATCCTGTCGCGCGGCGAGCGGCAGGCCAAAGAGGCGATGGACGAAGGAATCAAGCGCCACGCCCAAGCCTACCAGATGAGCTTGGACGCGATGGAGTATGATTGGGTGGGGGACAGCGCCAGTTACAAGGCGTTGGAGGTGACTTTGGAGGGCGGCAGCCGCATCACCGCCTTGCCCGCCAACCCCGACACCGCGCGCGGCTTTTCGGCCAATGTGTTTCTGGACGAGTTCGCCTTCCACGCCGACAGCCGCGCGATCTGGAAGGCGCTGTTTCCGGTCATTTCCAACGGCTGGAAACTGCGCGTCGTCTCGACGCCGAACGGCAAAGGCAACAAATTCTATGATCTGGTCACGGGGGCCGACGACGGTTGGTCGCGCCACCATGTCGATATTTATCAGGCGGTCGCTGACGGTCTGCCGCGCGACATTGACGCGCTGCGCGAGGCCATTGGGGATCCCGACGCCTGGGCGCAGGAGTTCGAGTTGCAATGGCTGGACGAAGCGTCCAGTTGGCTGAGCTATGAAGAGATCGCCGCCGTCGAGGATCCCGACGCGGGGCGTCCGGAGCTGTATCGCGGCGGCCCCGTCTATGTTGGCAACGACATCGCGCGCCGCAACGATCTGTTCGTCGTGTGGGTGTGGGAGCTGGTCGGCGACGTCTTGTGGACGCGGGAAATCATCGAACGCCGCCGCATCACCTTTTCCGAACAGGACGCCATCATTGACGACGTGATGCGCCGCTATCGCCCCGTCCGCTTGGCGATGGATCAGACCGGCATGGGCGAAAAGCCGGTCGAAGACACCCAGCGCCGGTGGGGAACGCACGCGGTGGAGGGCGTGCTGCTGACCGGGTCGCGCCGCCTCGACATCGCCACCTCGGCCAAGCAGGCGTTCGAGGATCGCAAGGTCCGCATCCCCGCCGGACGCCCGGAGCTGCGCGCCGATCTGCACAAGCTCAAGAAGACGGTCGGGGCCACCGGCGCGCCACGCTTGGTGGCGGATCGCGACGGCGACGGCCACGCTGACCGGACGTGGGCCGCTTTCCTTGGGATCGCCGCCGGGGACACCGCGCCGATGGAATACGACTATCAACCAGCCTACGGCGCGCCCACGCCCTCTGACCGTTTCCGCCGCCCGCGTCATGACGACGATGACGGGTCGCCGTTCCATCACCAGCGCTGCCGTTTTGGCCGGGGAAGCTATTGATGCCGCCGAAATCCTTCCTGGACGTCAACGGCCAGCCCATGCGGCGGGCGGCGCTTGCGACGCCCCAGGCCACGCCAACCGTCGTCGGCCTGCGGTCAATCCTGTCAGACCATCCGGCGGGCGGCTTGACGCCGGATCGGCTGGCGCGGCTGTTGCGGGCGTCCGAGCATGGCGACGCCACCGCCTATCTGGAATTGGCCGAGGATATGGAGGAGCGGGACGCGCATTATCGGGGCGTCCTGTCCACCCGCAAGCTGTCGGTGGCGCAGCTTGAGGTGACGGTCGAGGCGGCGTCGGACGCCGCCGACGATCAGAAGGCCGCCGATCTGGTGCGCGACGCCATCGCCGCCTTCGACATCGAGGAGATGCTGTTCGACCTTCTGGACGGTCTGGGCAAAGGGTACAGCGTCGTCGAGATGATTTGGGACACCACCGCCGCCGATGGCTGGCGGGTGGTCGGTTTTGAGCATCGTGACCCGCGTTGGTTCCAATATGACCGCGTTGATGGGCGCACCCTGCGTCTGGTGGACGGCAGCGCCAACGGCGAGGATCTCCAACCCAACCGCTTCATCATCCACACGCCCAAAACGAAGAGCGGCGTGCCGATCCGGGGCGGCTTGGCGCGGGTTTCCGCCTGGGCCTATCTGTTCAAGACCTTCGCCATCAAGGATTGGGTGGTGTTCGCCGAGGTCTATGGCCACCCCTTGCGGCTGGGGAAATACGGCCTCGGGGCCAGCGAGCGCGACAAGGACGCGCTGCTCGCCGCCGTCCGCGATCTGGGCAGCGACGCCGCCGCCATCATCCCGGAAAGCATGCAGATCGAATTTCAGCAGGCGTCCACCGGCAGCGTGGAATTGTGGGAGAAGCTCGCCGACTGGTTGGATCGGCAGGTGTCCAAGGCCGTCCTGGGGCAAACCACCACCACCGACGCGATCTCGGGCGGCCACGCCGTCGGCAAAGAGCATCGCCAGGTGCAAGGGGACATCGAACGGGCCGATGGCCGCCAGCTTGCCGCCACCTTGAACCGTGATTTCGTTCCGGTGCAGGTGTCGGTCAATCTTGGGCCGCGCGACCGTTACCCGAAGATCCGCATTGGCCGCCCGGACGAAGAAGACATCGGCGCGCTGGTCGAGCGCGTGGTCAAGCTGGTGCCGTTGGGCCTGAAGGTCGGCATGTCCACCATCCGGGACAGGATCGGCCTTCCCGACCCGGCGGCGGATGAGGAATTGCTGACGCCCCCGTCAGCTCCACCCCCGCCGCAGAGCGTCCCAGCGCCCGCCACGCAATCGGTTCAGGCGGACCCGGTTCCGTCCTTCGATCTTGACGCGGCCATCGCCGAGCAGCTCGCCGCCGAAGGCTGGAACATGGCCGCCATCGTCGATCCCATCCGCGCCCTGCTGAGCGAGGCGAAAAGCCTGGAGGACGTCCAGGCGCGCCTGACGGATCCCGAGATGGTGGCCCGCCTGTTGGGGGCGATGGACAGTTCCGGGATTGAGGAGGCGCTGAGCCGGGCTGGCATCGGCGCGTGGTTGGCCGGGCGCGCGGAGGGTGGCGATGCGCCGTGATGTTTGTGAATTCCCCGCCGATGGGCTGGCGGGGGCCAGGGTGTTGAAGCACCCCAGCCGCGAGGTGGAGCCTCGCACGACCGAAATCGTCCCGCCTCACCAGCGCTGGTGGACGGACACCATAGGCAGTCACACGTATGGAGGAAATCCGTTGCGGGTCCTGCGCCAAGCTTTTGGCGCGGGGAACCGCAGAAATGCTCGAAATCAAGTGCTCGCGTTGCGGCACGATCAACCATGTGAGGGTCAAGAACCCCCCATCAGAGCGCCCAAGAGCGTCCGACTCGAAGGACGCTCATGGGCAGGATCGACGGGGAGCATCCCCGCCTTAGCGCGGTTGGCGCGCGTGGTTACAGTCATGACGAGGCGGGTCGCGTCGTCGGTTTTGGCGATGCGGAATTCCGCATCGCTGAAATTCCACGGGCAACGGCGGCGGATATCATCATCCGCCACCACTATTCTGGGCGCATCGTCCAGAACAGCTACATTCACCTTGGCGTGTTTCTGCGCGGGGAACTGGTTGGCGCGCTGCAATTTGGCTACGCCATGAACCCGGCGTCGGGCAAGAGCGTGGTGGCCGGAACCGGAAACCGCGACTATCTGGAACTCAACCGGATGTGGTTGAGCGACGCCGTCCCCCGCAACGGGGAGAGCATGGCGATCAGCTACGCGACCAAATACATCAAAGCCCGCTTTCCCGCCGTGCAATGGATCCAGTCTTTTGCCGATGAACGCTGCGGCTGTTGGGGTGTGGTTTATCAAGCCTGCAACTTTGTTTATTGCGGGTTTCACTTCACCCACTTCTATCAATTGGACGGTGAATGGTTTCACGAGATGCTTTTGACGGCGCATAAGAGGATGGGCGCGCGCGGCCTGCGGCTGCGGGAAAATCTGCACCGCGCGACCAAGCATCGGTTTCGCCAATTCCGTTACGTGCTGTTTCTGAAACAATCCGCGCGGAAGCGGCTGCTGCGGAAAACCGCCGCCTACCCAAAGCCGGGTTTGGAGGCTCTTCATGGCTAAAATTTCGCCCCTGTCGCTGCCTCCCGACCAAGCCCTTCGCTTTTTCCGCGACAAAATCCCGGAAGGCTCGTTCGATCACCGGGACATCTTTGGCGGGCTGCACGCGACCTGTTTCACAGTGGCCAAGGCGATGGAGTTGGATGTCCTGGAGGCCATCCGAACCACCACCGACGCCGCCTTGGCCGAGGGTCAAACCAAGGAGCGCTTCGACGCCAATCTGACGCCCACCTTGCAAAAGCTCGGCTGGTGGGGGGCGCAGGTTCGCGTCGATCCCTTGGACGGGCAGGAAAAGCTGGTCCAGCTCGGCAGCGCGCGGCGGCTGGCCACCATCTATGACACCAACCTGCGCACCGCCTACGCCGCCGGGCGCTGGGAGCGCATCCAGTCCCGCAAGGACAGCCGCCCCTGGCTGCGCTATGTCTGCGTCCTGGATGGCCGCGAACGCCCGGCGCACCGGGCGTGGCACGGCGCCATCCTGCGGGTGGATGATCCGTGGTGGCGCACCCACTACCCGCCCTGCGGCTGGTTTTGCCGCTGCTCGGTGCAGCAGCTCTCCGACGATGATCTGACCCGGTTGGGGCTTGAGCCATCCGCGCAAGCGCCCGATCTGAAAAACCAACCCTGGACCAACCCGCGCACGGGGGCGACCGTCCAACTGCCCGACGGGATTGATCCGGGCTTCGGTCACAATGTCGGGCTGGCCGCCGATCAAGCCGCACGCGTGCGGCTGATTGAAAAGCTCGACGCCGCCGATCCGCCCTTGGCGGCGGGCGTCGTCGGCGAAGGGCTGAAAAGCGCGGCCTTCGCCGACTTCTTGCGTGAAGGCGTCAACCGGCTGGGCGATTGGCCGGTTGGCGTCCTGGCGCCCGGCCTCGCCGCCGACGCCATGGCCCTGAAAGCGCGGGTGGTGCGGTTGTCCCGCGACAGCGCCGACAAGCAGGCGCGCAACCACAAAGACATTGGGACCGCCGACTATCAAGGGCTGGCCGCCGCCTTGCGGTCGGACAAGACGCCGCTCCCCGCCAACAAGCCTCGGCACTGGGCGCTGACGGGCGAGCACAACGGCAAAATTTACAAGGCGATCATCAAGACGGCGCGGTTTGGACGCGAGGCTTTCCTGCAATCCTTCCACGTCATTGACGCGGCTGAGCTTGCCCGCATCGAATCGCGCGGTTGGGCCGCCGTCGATCCCGGCCCGGAGGGTGTGGTGATGTGATTGGGCGGTCGGGAAGGCTCCCCCCGGAAATGGATACCGGCCTCTTCCACGCGCCCTGTCGGCTACGGCTGGGAGTTTCACCGTGTTTCGACCGCCCAACCCCACTGTAGCGCCGGAGCGGCCCGTCGGCAAGATCGGCGGGCCTTCTGGAAAGGCCGCCAAGCGCGATCATGGGCGCTTGGGCTACCCGCGTGCCGGAAAAATCCTTTAACGCGTTTTTTAACGCCTTTGCGGCCCGTTTCAGGGGCGCCCGACCGCCGCATCCACCACCATTATGGCGGCGGTTCCCTGGACGCATGATGCGTCCATGAATTCCCTCCGCTCCATCCAGCCGCATCCGGCGCCCCGTCTGTCGATGGCCTCCACCTCGGGGGCCGCCGACGTCGTCGCCTTTTCCGTACTGGTGTCGGACCTGCCCGAACTCGCGTCGGCGACGTCGGGTTGGATCAAGCTGGCGCCGCTTGGCGTGGTGCGAGGCCGGGATGGCCGGGGGCCTTACAATTTCGGAAACCAAACGCAGGCCGCCGCCATCGTCGCGGCGTCCAAGGCCTACGCCGGGCCGACCGATCCATTGATCGACTTTGACCACGCTTTTGATTTGTCCGCCAGCCGTGGGCTGGGCAACGCCCCCGCCGCCGGGTGGATCAAGGATCTCGAAGCGCGCGCCGACGGGATTTACGCGCGGGTCGAATGGACCGCCGCCGCCGCCGCCAAGCTGGCGGCGCGGGAATACCGCTACATCAGCCCGACCTTCAATCACGACCAAAACGGCAAGGTGTCCCGCGTGCTGCGGGCGGCCTTGACGAACCACCCGAATTTCAACCTTCCCGCCCTTGCTGCCGCAACCCCACACCAGGAGCCTGTGATGGACCCCACCCTTGCGGCGCTGTGCGCCGCGCTGGGAATGCCGGTCGGGACGGACGTGAACGCGGCGATCAGCCGTGTTCACGCCCTGACCGCCGCTTCCGCCGCCGCCCGCGCCGATTTCGACCGCATCGCCACCGCCGCCGGGCTGCCCGTCGGCGCCGAACCCACGGCCATCGCCGCCGCCGTCTCCGCCGATCCCGACCCCAAGGCGTGGGTGCCGATGGCGACCTACACCGCCACCGCCACCACCCTGGCCGAGTTGCAAGGCCAGACGCTGGAGCGGGAAGCGACCGCCGCCGTCGATAAGGCGGTGACGGATGGCAAGGTCGCGCCCGCCACCCGTGAGCATTTCCTCAAGGTGTACCGCGCCGACCCGTCGGGCTGGACCGCCTTCGCGGCGGCTTTGCCGGTGGTGGTGCCGCCGGGCAAGACGGCGGGGGGCGGCGTTTCCGGGCAGCCGTCCGGCGGTTCCGGGGCGGGCGCGCTGGATGACGGGCAGAAATCCGTCCTGGCCATGATGGGCGTGGACCCGGCCAAGGCGGCCAAGGTCATGGAAGAGATGGGGTGGACGTCATGACGGCCTTGACCGCCCCGCGCGGGACGTTGGCGCGTTCGGGCGCGCTCCTGTCGGTCTCTCTGGCCGCCGCGACAAAAATCCAGGCGGGCGCGCTGGTCTGCGCCAACGCCTCCGGCTACGCCGTGAACGGCGCGGCCATCGCCGGGCTGACAGCGCTGGGCCGGGCGGAGCAGACCATCGACAACAGCGCTGGGGCCGCTGGCGATGAACGGATCGACGTGTGTCCCGGCATTTTCCGCTGGAACAACGCGTCCAGCGGCGACGCCGTGACCTTGGCGGATCTCGGTCAGCACGCCTGGATCGTGGACAACCAAACGGTCGGACGGACGCCGTCGGCCAGCCGCAGCCCCGCCGGTGTGGTGGTCGATGTGGATGGCGACGGGGTGTGGGTGCGCAGCGGCCCGGCGGTTCCGCGTCCGCAGCGCTATGCCCTCCCGCTGGCCATCGCCAGCCTCACCGGCGCGGGCGTCTATCGGATCGTGGCCCCGGTCGCCGGAACCATCGTGGCGATCCGTTCCGTTCTGGCGGGCGCGCTCGCCACCGGCGACGCCACGGTGACGGCGTCCATCGGCGGCGTCGCCGTAACCGGCGGCGTTCTCACGATCACACAGGCCGGGTCCGCCGCCGGTGACGTTGACGCCGCCCTGCCCACCGCCGCCAACGCCGTGTCCGTGGGCGACGTCATCGCCCTGACGGTGGGCGGCGCCAATTCGGCCAGCGTCGGCGCGTCCGCGCTGATCGACATCGTTTGACCGGAGAGACAGCATGGAAATCAATCGCGGCAATCTCCGCACGATCTATGTCGGGTTTCGCACCGACTTCCAGGGCGCTTTCGCGGAGGTGACGCCCACATGGCCCGCCATCGCCATGCCGGTCCCCAGCACGACACGGGAAAATCAGTATGGTTGGCTTGGCAAATTCCCGCGCATCCGGGAATGGCTCGGCGACCGGGTGGTCAACAGCATCGCGACGTCGGATTACACGATCCGCAACAAGGATTTTGAAAGCACGATTTCGCTCGACCGGAACGACATCGCCGACGACCTGCTTGGCGTCTACAAGCCGATTGTTCTGGAGTTCGGTCGTTCGACCGCCACGCACCCCGACGAGCTGGCCTGGGGGCTTCTGGCGCGGGGCTGGGACGCCGCGTGTTACGATGGCCAGCCCTTCTTCGACACCGACCATCCGGTTCTCGACGCGGCGGGCAAGGAAACCTTCTACAGCAACAGCGGCGGCGGCAACGGCTCCCCGTGGTTTCTGATCGACGACCGTCGGGTCATCAAGCCGGTGATCTATCAGGAACGTCAGAAGTTCAACTTTGTGGCGCTCGACAACCCCGACGACGCCAACGTCTTCTTCAAGAAGGAATACATCTACGGCGTGGATGGTCGTTCCAACGTCGGGTTCAGCTTTCCCCAGCTTGCCTACGGCTCCAAGCAACCGCTGACCCTGACCAGCTTCGAGACCGGCTACGTCAACATGTCGTCGCTGAAGGCGGATTATGGGCGTCCGCTCGGCATCAAGCCAACCAAGCTCGTGGTTGGGGCGTCCAACATCAAGGCCGCCAACCTGATCGCCAACAGCGAGAAGCTTGACGGCGACGTCGTCAACCCCTGGAAAGGGTTGGTCACGGTCGTTCTGTCGGAGTGGCTGCCATGACCCCGGCCATCCGCATCCGGGCGCGGTCGCCGCGCGGCCATTGCCGTTGCAGCGTCCGGCACCCGCCAACCCCGACGCTGCATCCGCCCGGCGCCTTCAGCCCCGAACAGGTCGATGTCCTGCGCGCCGACCCCGCTTTGCTGGTTGAAGTGGTTGGCGACCTGGCGATGGGCGCGCTCACGGGGTCGGAGATCGCCACGGTGATGGCGGACGCCTTTCGGGAGGGAACCGTCTTGACCGGCTGGGAAGCGCACGCGCCCAACCCGCCGCCCGCCGCCGCGCCCGAGAATGAGGCTGACGGTGAGGCTGAGCAGCCCGGCGAAGCCGCCCCGCCAAGCGTCGATGAACCCGCGCCCGCCCCGGCGGTTGAGGACGCCCCGGCCCGCGCCCCGGCCCGCAAGGCGAAGGGAGCCTGACATGCCCTACGCGAGCTTGTCCGATCTGATCGACCGCTACGGCGAGCCGCTGCTGCTGCAACACGCCGACCGGAACCGCGATGGCGTCGCCGACGAGGCGGTGATCGCGCGCGCCTTGGCCGACGCCGACGCGGAGATCGACGGCTGGCTGGCCAAGCGCTGCCCGGTCCCGGTCGATCCTCCGTCGCCCCGGCTGCGGGCGTTGGCGACGGAAATTGCTTGGTATCGGCTTCACCAGGACGGGGTTGAGGAAAAGACCCCGGCCCGGCTGGCTTACACCGACGCCATCGCGTATTTGCGGCGGGTGTCCGAGGGGCAGGCCGACCTGCCCGGCGCGGTCGGTCTTGTCGGCTCCGCCCCGCCGTCCAGCGCGTCGCCCGGCGGCGCGCGCGTGGCCGGAGCCGAGCGCGTGTTCAGCCGCGACCGTTTGCGGGGGTTGTGATGACCGGCGCCCGCATCACCCTCACCGTCGAAGACAGCGGCCTGAACGCGCTGTTCGCGCGCCTGATCGCCGCCGGGGCCGACCTTGGTCCGGTCATGACGGAGACCGCCGGAGACATGGAGGAAACCACCCGTCGCCGCTTTGACACGGGAAGTGGACCGGGCGGCGTCGCTTGGCCGCCCTCGGCGCGCGCCAAAAAGACGGGCGGCAAGACCCTGGTGGACAGCGGCCAATTGGAGGCGTCCATCACGTCGCGCTCCTCGGCGATGGAGGCCGAGGTGGGCACCAACAAGGAATACGCCGCGCTTCACCAATTTGGCGGCGCCATCGACCGTCCGGCCCGCACCATCGTCACCTATCGCAAGGTCAAGGGAGCCATGAATCGCTTCCAAGACTGGCGGTTCGTGAAGAAGAGCCGCGCCAACTTCGCGGAAGAGCACGCCGTCGCCGGTCACAAGGCGGTCTACCCGGCCCGCCCGTTTCTGGGGATTGACGGCGCGGACGAGGGGCGGATCGCCCGGTTGATCGAACGCCACCTTGCGCGCGCCATCGCCGGGGGCGTGGCGTGATCCGCCGCGCGTCCATCGTCGCCCGCCTGAAGGCGCAAGCCCCGTCCTTGCGGCTGGTCGAGGGCCTCGCCCAGTTGGCGGCGCTGAAACAGAACCCGCCCACCAACGTCCAGCCCGCCGCCTATGTGGTGCCGGTGTCGGAGACGGCCAGCGACAACCGGCTGGCCAACGGCGTGGCCCAACGCAACGCCGTCACCTTCGGCGTGGTGTTGTGCGTCACCGATTTGTCCGACCCGCGCGGGGTGGACGCGGGGGACGCGCTGGATCGTGCGCGGGGCGAAATCCGGGCGGCGCTGGTGGGATGGACGCCCGAGGGCGCGGACGGCCCGGCGCTGTTTCTTGGTGGTGAAACCGTCGATTTGGACAAGTTCGGCGCGCTCTGGTGGATGGACCGCTTCCGCGCAACCGAAAGCATCAGGAGGATTGGATGAAGGACAACCCTACGCCGGGGCGCGGCGGCTGCTACGCGCTGGACGAGGCGACCAATCAGGTTGTTGACGCCGCCGTCCCCGCCGCCACTCCGGACAGCGTCGCCGAAACGGTGAACGACGGCGCGACCACCGCTGAAACCACCGTCAAAGCCGACGCGGCGGACGCCGCCGAACCAACCATCGCCTCGACGCCGGAACCCGCGCGCCGTCGCCGTCCGCAGGAGCTTTGAGTCATGGCCGACGAGCAGTATTACGACAAGCTGGCTTTGATGGTGAAGGCGGAAACGGCGTATGGCGAAGACGCTGGCCCGAGTTCCACAGCCAACGCCATCCTGGCCCAAAATGTCCGCATCAAGCCGATGGCGGCGGAACAGATCGAACGGAAATTCTACCGCAATTTCTGGGGCGCGCGCCCCAAGCTGCGCACCGGCAGGCACGTCACCTTCGACTATGAAATCGAAGCGGCGGGTTCCGGGACGCCGGGCGTCGCTCCGGCCTACGCGCCGATCCTGCGCATGGGCGCGTTGGCCCAAACGGCGGTGGTTGGCTTGGCGACCATCGCCGCCACGGCGGTTCCGGCCAACGGGGCGTTGGGGCGCTTCACCTACGCCAAAACGACGAAATTCGACGGGGCGTACAAGCGCACCGTCACCCTGACCTGCACGACGGCGGGCGGCAGCGGCGTGGCCGCCTTCACCGTGTCCGCGCCGCAGACGCCCGGCGACGCCGCCTACAGCGTCACCGGCGTGGTGATGACCACCGCGTCCCCGTTCACGCTTCCCGGCGGCGCGGTCATCACGCCGAGCGCCATTTCCGTCAATTTCGCGCTCGGCGACGCACTGACCATCGCCCTGACGCCGGAGCGCGTGCTGTACACCCCGGTCAGCGGCGGCGTGGAAAGCTGCACCACCTACGCCAACCTGGACGGCACGCTGCATGTCGGTTTGGGCTGTCACGCTGAAATCGGCCTGAAAATCAGCAAAAAGGGCTTCCCGATTTGGAACGTGCAGTCGTGGGGCCTGTTCGTGCCGATCACGGCAAGCGGCCTGCCCACCGACTGCGATTATTCCGGCTTCAAGGATCCCGATGAAAGCGCGCCGGAGACGGTGCCGGTCTTCCGTCTGGACGGCTACGCCCCGGCCCTGTCGGAATTGACGATCCAGCTCGGCAACAAGGTCGGTTTGCGCCAGGTGGTGAACAGGCGGGGCATCCGCGTGTCGGGCCGCGACGCCACCGCCAGCCTGACCATCGACGCGCCGCCGTTGGCCGAGAAGGATTATTACGCGCTGGTGGACAGCAGCGCGACGGTTCCGCTGTGGGTGCGTCACGGCACGGTCGCGGGCAACCGGATCGACGTCGAGGCGACGGCGCAGTTGCAGGAGGTCGATCTGGCCGACGACGAAAACATCAAAACGCTTCAGATCAAGGCCGGGCTGCAACCGACGCTGGGCAACGACGAAGTCGCCTTCTCCATCCTTTGATTCTTCTTAAAACGGGGTTTTCACCATGTTCATCGTCTCGAAAAAGGCCGATCCCGCCACCTTCTGGGCCACCGTCACCGGCTACGCCCCCGCCACGAAGCCCGGCGCTGGCCGCGTCAAATTCGATTTCGACATCCAATTCAAGCTGATCGACACCAAGAAGGATGACAATCAAGTCACCGATTGGGAGTGGTTTGAGGAGCGTGTGATCGGCTGGAAACGGGTCGAGGATGGCGAGGGTGGGGCGCTGGAGTTCTGCGAAGAGAATTTGCGCGCCGCCTTCGCCATGGAATGGGCGCGGCTGCCGATCATCCAAGCCTATTTCCAGGAAGTCTCCGGCACGGCGCAACGCAAAAAAAACTGATGGCCGCCGCGCGCTGGTGGGCGCGCGGCGGCAAACCGGCGACGGCCCCGCCGTCCGTCGGCGCGGCGAAGGTGGCGAGCGATCTTGCCGCCTTCGGCGCTCCACCGGAGCTGGTGGCGCGCTGGAACAAGGCGGCGGCGGGCGCGGGCCAGGACGGGGAAACGTCAAACTTTCTCGTCCGCCCGGATTGCTGGCGCGCCGTTCGGTTGTTTTGCGCCCTGGAAACCCAATGGCATTGGGTCGGGTTGGGCCTCGTCGGGGCAAGCCGCACCGGCTTGCGCTATGAGGCCGTCGAGATCACGGCGAGGCTGTCGAAAATGACCTTGAACCCCGCGCTGTTCACCGATCTTCGCGTCATGGAACATGCCGCGCTGGACGAACTGGCGATGGCGGCCCGCGAAGACGCGCGTCGGGAGCGCGCCCAACCGGGCAAGGCTGGCAAGAAAAGGGGCAAGCGGTCGTGACGCTTCAGCTCGCCATCAAGGTCCGCGCCGACAGCAGCGTCCCGTCCGACCTCGCGCCGTCCAGCGCGGCGCTGGATCAATTCGGCGCGCGCGCCAAGGCGTCGGCGGGCGGAAGCAGCCTGTGGGCGGCGGAGGCACAACGCGCTTCCAGCGCCGCGCAAGCGCTCCGGCAAAGCCACGAGGGTATTGCCACCAGCATGGCGGCGGCGGCGCGCGCGGCGGCCTTGCTTGGTGTCAGCCTGTCGGTCGGCAAGCTGATCGAGTATGCCGACGCCTGGAAATCGGTGGAAAGCCGCTTGCGGTTGGTGACGGGCAGCGCGGGCGAGTTGCGGGCCATCCAAGAGCAGCTTTTCGAGGTGGCTCAGCGCACGCGGCAGTCACTCGACGCCACAGCCACAACCTATGCACGTTTCGCTCGTTCATCCCAAGAAATGGGCGTGTCGAGTAGCGACATCTTGCGTGTCGTCGAAACGATCAACCAAGCGGTGGCGATTTCCGGTGGCCCGGTGGCGTCCGCCGAAGCTGCGCTATTCCAGCTTGGCCAAGCGATGGCGAGCGGCGTGCTGCGCGGCGAAGAACTCAACAGTGTGATGGAGCAAACCCCGCGTCTTGCGGCGGCCATTGCCGCTGGCATGGGGCGGAGCGTCGGCGAATTGCGCGCGTTGGCCGAACAAGGGAAGCTGACGGCGGATGTGGTGCTGAAGGCGTTGCTCAATCAGGGAGCCGCCATCGCGCGTGAATTCGATCAGGTGGCGCCGACGGTGGCGTCGGCCTTCGTCAAGCTTCAGAACGCCGTGCAAAAATATGTGGGCGAAACGGACAGCGCGCTGGGGGCGACCGCCGCTCTGGCGCGCGGCATCGACGCGCTCGCCAAGGATCTTCCCACGGCGGTGAAGGGCGTCGAAGGAATGAGCGTCGCCGTTGCAGGCTTTCTCGCCGCGCGCTCTTTCGGCCCATGGGTGACGGGCGCCACGCAGGCCGCCGCCGCATCCGCCAATGCGGCGGGCGCGGCAAAGGCGCTGGCGGCGGAAACCGTGTCGGTGGCGCAAGCGACCGCCCAAGCCGCCGCGCGCCGCGTCGCGGACGTCGCGGCGATGCAGACGCATGTTGCCGGGCTGACGCAACAGGTTGCGCGCCAGCGAGAAGCGGCGACCGCGCAGATGGAACTGACGCGCGGCATGGTCGAGGCCACCGGACGGGTTGGTCCCTACAACAAGGCGCTGGAAGAGCGGAACAACCAGACGCGAACCCTGCTGTCGTATCAGCGCTTGGAGCGCGACCTTGGCAAGGATGCCGCCGCCGCCGCTGTCGCAAAGGCGGTCGCCGATGCGGGCTTGGTACAGGCGCAGGGAGGTTATGCCGCTGCGATCACCCGCACGTCGCTGGCCGCGCGTGCGGCGGCGGCAGCGCAGACGGCCTGGAACGCCGCCCTGGCGCTCGTCGGCGGGTGGGTCGGGGTGGCAATTTTGGGGGCGGCGGCAGCCATCGCCTATCTCGCCACCCGGACAAGCGAGGCCGAAAAGGCGCAAACCGCCTACAACGCCGTCGTTCGCGAGGGGCAGGTGCGGCTGAACGAACTTGCCGGAGCGTCCCGTCTTCGCGCCAACCAAATCATGGAGGAGCAACGGCAGGCCATCGGCAAAGCCGAGGCTGAGGCGCAGGCCATTCGCAACAAGATCGAAGCCTTGCGCGAAATGGCGGCGTTGGAAGACTTACAATTGCCCGGCATTTCGGAGGGGGCTGGGCAAGAGCTGGAACAGACCCAGCGCGCGCTCGTCGCCGCTCAAGCCCGCGCGCAAGCGGCGGAAGCTGCTCTCGACAGCCTCAAATCGGTGACGCAGACAACCGGCGACGCCATTGGCGCGGAATTGGCGGCAGCCACGGGACGTGGCTCACGAGGTCTCAGCACCTTGACCGCCGCCTTGACCGACGCGCAAAAGGCGGCGGGCGTGACCATTGAGCGCGGCAAGCTCCTGACTGAGGATCAGGCCGAGCTGGCCAAGCACACCGCGACCCTGACCACCGTCATTGATGCTGGGGTTGGCGCTTGGGCGAAATACCGCATGACGGCGGAACAGGCCGGAACGATCCTGGAAACCATCCGGGAAAAGATGGATCCGCTCCGCGCGGCCATCGCCGACATGAACCGCGAGATCGCGCTGATGCAGGTGCCGGATGGCGCGGCGCGTGCGGCGCTGACCATTCTCCAAAAAGTGAACGCGGAGCGCGCCCAGGCCAGACAGCAGCCTTTGACCACCGTCAGCCCGGAATACCTAACGCAACTGGGCAAGGCGAAGGATCTGGAAACCGCGCGTGTGAAGGCGGCGACCGACGCCCGAGCCAAGGTCGTCGATCTGGAAACGAAAATCACCGCCGCGCAGGCGGCTGGCAACGAGGTCGCGGTGGCGCGGCTGACCCGCGACAAGGCGGTCGAGCAGATGGTGGCGCGCGGCGTTGACCGCACCGTAGCCGAGGCCAACGCTCAACAGGATTACGGCGTGGCCATCGCGGCGGCGGGCGCGGCGGCGGGTGAGGCTGGAAAGGGCTTTTTGCGGGCCGCCGACGGGCAAATGCGCTTGGCGCAGGCCGCTGGTCTAGGGGAAGCGGCGGCGCGCCAAGCCGCCTACGCGAACAAGCTCGCCGAAGAAGCGGCCAAGGGCAACGGCAACGTCGCCGCCCAAGCCGCCGCGAACCAGCGTGAAGAAGCCGCCGCCATTCTGACGCTCCGCAACGAGACGGTGCGCGGTTTGGCCTTGGAAACCGCCAACACCAACGCCCTGACCACCGCCCTGGCGGCGGGCGGCGAAGCGGTGCGGGTGGCGCAGGAGAACGAATACAAGCTGGGCTTGATCCGCAAGCTTGGAACCGACGCGACGGTGGCCGGGACGGCGGCGCAGCGGGCGTTGAACGACGCACTGGACGCCTACCGCGCCAACCGCGCGGCCAACGACAACAACAAGCTTGAGCAAGACCGCCGCGCGGCCAACGACAATCTGGCGCTCGCCCAGCGCGAAATCGACCTGATGGGCGAAGCCGAGCCGTTGCGCTCGCGCGCCTTGACCAGCCTGCAAAACCAACAGGAGGCCGCCCGCAAGGTCGCCGAGTTGGGCGCAGAGGGCGCGCGGCAGTGGTTGGCGTGGCAGGAACAGATCGCCGACAAGCGGGCCTATGTCGATTTCTTGAAATCCGTGCAGGCGACGGCCAAGGAGATTTCCAAGGACGTCTCCGAAGCGCTGTACGACCGGCTGATGGACCCGTCGAAGGCCACCAGCGTCGTTGACGTCTTCAAGGCGATCTTTAAGCGGATCGCCGTCGCGGCGCTTGAGACGCAGATCGTCCTGCCGATTGTCACGCAGGTGGTCGGGTCGATGCCGTCCGTGTTTGGCATCCAAGCGCCCGCCAGCGGCGGCCAAGCGGCGACGGGTGGCGGGCTGACGAACACGCTGACCAACACGGCGCTGTCGAAGGCTGGCGGTTGGGCGATGGACAAGCTGGGTCTGTCGGGCGGCTGGGACGGGTTGATGAACACGCCGCTGTGGGGCAGCGCCGTGTCGATGTCGTCCACCGGCGCGGCGGCCTACACCGGGACGCTGGTGGCCAACCCCGCGCTGTACGGGCCGGGCTTGGTTCAGGCCGGATCGCTGAACGCGGCCAACGGTGTCGTCAACGCGGGAAACCTGGGTGCGCTGAACGCCTCTTATTCCGGCACGACCAGCGGAGCGGCAGGCACGGCGGGCGGCACGTTGGGCGGCGTCGTTGGCGCGGCGGGCGCGGGCGCGTTCGGCGGCATGTTGGGCGGGCTGATTGGAACGGCCACCAACAGCAAGGCCATCGGCGGATTGTCCGGCGCGGCGCTGGGGGCTGGCTCCGCCTATCTCGCGTCGGCGTTGGGCTGGGGCGCGCTGGGCGGGCCGGTCGGTCTCGCCATCGGCGCGGTCGTTGGCGGCATCATGGGGCTGCTTGGCACCGCCAAGAAATCGGTGGGGCCGAACAGCGCCGCGAACGTCAAGTTTACGGCGGGCGTCGCCGGGTTGGGCGACGCGGCGGCGGACAACGGCGGCGACGTGACCAAGAGCAGCAGCGCCGCGACCGCCGCCGCCGCCCTGGTCAACGGCATCGTCACCGCCGCCGGGACGTCGCTGCCCAAGTCGGTCAGCGGCCCGGTCGGCGGCATTGAGTTTTTCGAGCAGGGCAACAAGTGGATCTCGCTGGTCAGCAACGTTCGCAAGGAGTTTGGCACTGCCGAAGAGGCCGTGGCGGATTTCGGCAAGCGGTTGATCGGCGTTTTCCAGGGCGACGGCACGCTGACCGGCGTCAACGCCGACGTCGCCACCGCGCTGAGAAACAGCAAGGCGACCAGCCCTGATAAATTGCTGGAAGACGTCAACTTCGCCAGCGGCTTCCGCGCGACCTTCGATCAGATGCGCGGCGCGTTGAACCCGCTGGACAACGACATCAAGAGTTGGACCGACAGCAGCAAGGCGCTGGGCGAGCAGATCAAGACCAACATCCTGGATTGGCGCGACAAGGCGGCGGGGTTGGGGCTGGCGACCGAAAGCGAGCTGAAGCCCGCGTTGACGTCGGCGCTGAACGCGATGATGGGGCTTGGCCCGGCGGTGGAGCCTTTGCGCGGCATGGCCGCCGTCACCAAACAGGCCGAGATCAATTTCGAGGCGTTCCGCCCGGCGCTGCTGTCGCTGGGGCTGTCCGCCGATGAAGTCGCGGCCAAGCTGACGGCCTATGTCGGCGCGCAGAAGGCCGCCGCCGAGGCGCAGATCGCCGAGGTGGAGCGCGTTGGCGGGCTGAGCCTGCGCGGCGCGCTGGACCCGTCGGCCCGGCTGTCCGTGACCGACGCGCTGAAAAACCTGTCGTTGGACCCGGCCAGCTTGACGCCGCTGCGGGCGGCGTTGGAGGCGCTGGATGGCGCGGCGCGGCAGGGTGCGGCGGCCACGGGGCAGGTGACGACGGCGCAGGCGGCGCTGGGGGCGGCGCTTCGCGCGGGCTTGGTGACGGGCGACCAATATCAGAACCTTATCGCCGCTATCGCGTCCAGTTGGACCAGCTCCGCCGAGACGGCCAAGGCGCTGCTGTCCGGTCGCTCAGCCATTGAGACGGCCATCAACCCATCCTGGCAGGCCAGTCCCGACGACGCTCTCCGGCTGGCCGGGCTGGACCCGGCGCGGGTGGGTGGATTTTCGGCAAGCTGGGGCGCGCTGTCGGCGGCGCTGACCGCTGGGGCGGCCTCGGCGGACAGCTTGCGGGCGTCGCACAGCGATTTGGTCGCGGCCTACCGCGCCGGGACGATCACTCTGGCCGAGTATCAGGCGGGCGTCGGCCTGCTGACCAACGGTTGGGACCGCCAGCGGCAGCTTCTGGCTGAACAGGACGCGGCGGCCAAGGCTGCGGCTGACGAGCGATCCGCCGCCGCGAAGACCGCCGCCGACGCCCAGATCAGCGCGCAGCGGTCGATTTCTGACGGCTGGGGCCGCATCCGCGAACAGGCGCTCGCCGCTGTCACGTCGCTGCGTTTAGACGCCAACCTTTCGACGTTGAACGCCAAGGCCCGGCTTGATCTGGCCGACAGTGAAATGAGCGCCGCTTACAACCGCGTCCTGAACGCCGCCAACGACAACGACCGCGACAAAGCGGCCAGCGATTTCAACAATCTCTGGCGGCCTTACTTGGAGCAGTCCCGCGCCTATTACGCCGACCAGCCCGAATATCAGTCGCGACAGGACCGCGTGCTGGCGATGCAGACCACCTTGGCGTCTCGCGCGGGCGAGCAGGTGGACGCCGCTGGGCGCGCGCTGTCGGTGGCTGAAGCCCAGCGGGACTATCTGGCGTCCATCGACGCGCGTCTTGCCAACGGCTCGACCGGCGGCGGTTCGGGGGCGACGACCACCAGCGCCGCCGGGAGCTTCGCCACCAGCGCCTCGGGCAATTGGAAGCTGGTCCAGCATGCTGACGGCAATTGGAGCGCTGAGAAGTACGCGACCGGCGCGGCGGCGCTGGGCCAGGGCGTCTACCACCGCCCGACCAAATTTCGTGAACTCGGCGAGGCTGGCCCCGAGGCCATCATGCCGCTGGCCAACATCGGCGGGCGGCTGGGCATCCACGCGGTGCTCTCATCCGGCGGCGACGCCGCGCCGGTTGACATGACGCCGGTGGTGATGGCCGTCGGCGGCACGTCGGGCGCGGTGCTGGAGATCGGCGCGATGATCGCCGCGCGGCTCGACACGATGATCGGCCAAAACGCGGCCATCTTGCGGGAGTTGACCGAAAGCCGCCGGATCAATCGGGATTTGGTGACGGTCCTGGAACGGAGGGCCGCATGACCGATGAAATCGCCTGGATTGCGGAGCTGGATTACCGGCGACCGTCTGGGCTGGTGGAGACGCTGTATCTGTCCCACGGAGCGGTGCGTCCTATGCCTTCGGACTGCCCGGACCGACCGAACCAGAAATACAGAAATCGTCTGACAGAGGTGCCGAGCTATCAGACCCGCGCGCTGGGCGATCCGTCACGGTTGGGCGGCTCAATTGGCGTCGGCAACCTGACCGTCTCCAACGGCGACGGATCGCTGTCCTATTTGCGCGACTGTCGGCCTGTGGCGGTGCGACTGTGGCGCGGGCGGTCGGGCCGACCTTTGGCCGATTGGACGCCCGTGACCTCCGGCGGCGCGGGGGGCTGGCGTTGGGACATCGGCGGCGAACAAGTCGGGCGCATGACCGCGCCGTTGCTCGATGCGCGCGCCGATTTGGAGGACCCGCTTCAGGACGGGACCTATAGCGGCGCCAACAGCGGCGCGACCGGCTACGAGGGCGAGCCGGGTGGCATCAAGGGGCAAACCAAACCGCTGGCACTGGGCGATTTGACCGATGCGCAGGTGCCGGGAATTTGGGTCAATCAGGTGGCTCGGGCGGCGCAACTGCACGATGGCGCGGGCGCGGGCGCCCTTGCCGCCGTCACGACGATTTGGGACCGAGGCGGCGCGGCGGGGTTGACGCTGTCGGCGGACAGCACGGGTACGGTTTTTGACGCTGCAACCCCCTCGTCAACGCAATACGCCACGGATTTGACGCGCGGCTATGTGCGCATCGGCGGGACGCTGGGGGCGCTGCCGACATTCGGTCTGCGCGGCGCGGCGGCGGCGGGCGACACCGCGCCGTCGATCCTGCGCTGGTTGCTGACCCGGCGCGGTCACGGCGCGCGGATCGGGGCCAGCCTCGCGGCCTGGACGACAACGGCCAAGGTCGGGGTGTGGTTGGGTCAGCCCAACACCTACCGCGAGGCGTGGGACGTGGTCGCCGCGTCGGCGGCGGTGTGGGTGCTGCCGGACGCGGCGGGGATGTGGCAGGTCGGCGCGCTCGCCGCGCCGGTTGGCGCGCCGGTCCTGGCGCTGTCGGAGCGGAAGATCAAAGAGATCTCAGTGGGCGACGCCACCATCGCCCGGCCCGTTTGGAAAGTCACCGTTCGGTGGGGCCGCATCTACAAAACCTTCGCACGGTCTGACTTGGCAGGCGCGCTGGTCGGCACTGCCGCTGAAGCGCGGCTGGCCGAAGAGTGGCGCTCCGCCGAAGCCAAAGCCACGGCGGTCAAGACGATTTGGGGCGACCAAGCGCGTGAGATCACCATCGACACGGCGCTGCGGTCGGAGGCCGACGCGTTGGCGCTGGCCAATCAACTGTTGGCGCTGTTTGGGCCGCGCCCTGACGGCAGCCCGCGCCAATTGCTGCGGGTCGCAGTCGAAATGACCGACGCGGTGCTGGGGCTGGCTCACGGGCAAGAGGTGGCCCTGTCCTATTCGTTGGAGGGACTGACAGGCTCTTGGGTGCTTTGGGGCAAGCGCCCCGCCGCCCCCGCCGAACATCTGATCGAATTGGAGCTGTTCGGATGAGCGGGCAAGATCGTAGCGCGCTCTGCCGCATCCTGGACCGCAATCTGGCTCTGGAAGGCTATCTGCGCGGTGAGGGCTGGATCCATCTGGACGACGTCCTGCTGCCGACGGTCATCGAGGACGTCGCGCGCTGGACAAGCGGCGGCATCGCCACGTTGGACATCGTGACGCCCGCGCGCGACCCGGTGACGGCGCTGATGGTGTCCGGCACCACCTTGCGCCGCGACGCCGAGGTGCGGATCACCTACGCCGCCAATGACGCCTGCACGGTTCTGGCCCCCGGCGCGCCAACGCCGGAATGGCGGCGGATTTTGGGGCGGAGCTGGCGGACGAGCGGCCTGCGCTGGTCCGACCGGAACCTGTGGTCTGGCCGACCGACCGCGCGCGATCTGGCGGGCTACGCGGTCCCGGTCCTCGACCTGCCGACCCGCTGCCGCCCCTTGGTGACGCGGATTGAAATCGACAACAAAGGCGCGCCGTTCGATTTGGGACACCTGTTCCTCGCCGAGGCCACGGTCCCGGAATGGGGCTTCGATTGGGGCCGCGAAATCGTGCCGGAAATCCAGTCCAAGCTGGACCGCACGC
>NZ_JBMDKF010000017.1:0-136663 GCF_057809575.1 Azospirillum sp. FG154
GCGCATGGCTGGTTCTTTGTCGTCGGCGAAGCGTTCGATCACCGCGTCATAGGCGGCGATTTCTCCCGCCGGGTCGCCCATTGTGCCGAGCCTGTACCCCTTGTTGACCATGGCCATGGCGACCTGTGCGCGCAGGGCTGGTTCTTTGTCGTCGGCGAAGCGTTCGATTCCTGCGTCATCGGCGTCAGGCCCGTCCGTGTCCTTCGCGCTGTCGGCGACATGGTCGGCAGGCCCGTCCGCCCAGCGCCCATTTCCATCTCGTTCCCGCGCCAGACACCATTCCAGCGCCTCGTTCACCGCGAATTCATAATCGGGGTGCAGCGGTTTCGCGCCCGCCATTCGGGCGCGGTGGGCGAGGTCGGTCAGTTCGTGGGCGGAATAGAAGCTGGCGAGGAAGCCGACCAGCCAGCGCATCTTTTGTTTGGCGCGCCGGGTGCCATGGCGCATCAGATACCAGATGTTGAGAAAGCGCTCGACAAGCTGATGACCGGCGTAGGAGCCGGAGGTCTCGCGGCTTTCGATCAAGCCGTCCTTGCGCAGTTTGATGAGCAGCGGCGACAGGGTGGTCGCCGGGATGTTGGTGATCTGCGCCAGGGTGTTGGTGGTGATCGGATCCCAATGCAGGGCGATGGCGTCGATCACGGCGCGCTGCTGCGCGGTCTGATACTCCTCCACCCGCGCCTTGTAAAAGGGCGTGACCTGGTCGAGCAGCACCTCCAGATCCGCCATCGTCTGATCGGTTTCGGAGGATTCCAGCAGCCGGTAAATCAGGGTCAGGATGCGCGGGTTGCCGCCGGTCAGGGTGTGCAGGGTGCGCAGCCGTTCCGGCTGGGTGTTCAGCGACCGGATGACCGCGCCGCCCGCCGCGCCGCGCCGTTGGGCCAGCGCCCGCATGCAGCCTTCGGTTTCCCGCTCGTCCAACGCCTCCAGATGGAGGGGTTGGAAGAACTCGTAAAAGGCGGCGTCGCGGTCGGCGGTTTGCCGCAGCGGCCGGGTGGACGCGCCGACGATGACCGGACCATGGCGCGCCTGCAAGCGCCGCCGCAGAATCCATTGATCGTCGTCGGGCAGCGCGTCCAGAATCAGATCGAGGTTGTCCACCAGCAGCACCGCGCGCCGCCCGACCTGCTCCATCTCCGCCTGGAAACGGTCGGCGGCCTCCTCGTCCCCGGCCCAGTCCGGGGTGAACAGGGCGTTGTCGAGGCGATGGGCCAGCGCGTCCTTGCCCGTCCGCTCCGCCCATTCGGCCAGCGCCTCCCCACAATTGCGCCAGAAATCCCCCAGGCTGAGGACGTTGTATTGCTCCTCGCGAAAGCTGAGGGGGGTGAAGCGCTGGGCCAGCGCCGGATCCTGGTCGATGGCGATGGCCAACCGGCGCAGCAGGGTGGTTTTCCCCATCCCCCGCACGCCGATCAACAGGTGATGGGTGGCAAGCCCGTCCGGTTCGATGGCCCGCAACCGGCGCAGCAGGCCGTCGAGCGTGTCGGCGCGCGCGACGAAATTGGCCACGACGTCGTCATCGCTCTGGCTGCCTTGGCCGTACAGGAAAAGACCGGACACCATGCTCATTCCACCTCATACTCCCGCCAATAACGGCGGATCAGCCCCGAACGAAAGCTGTAGCGCCCATCGGTCAGGGTGATAAGCCCATCGTTGCTCAACATGGCGAGAATGTCCTTCACCTGCCGCCCTGTCACCCCCGCCTGGCTTTGCGTGGCGTGGGCCAGCAGCGTGTCCAGGATCTCGCCATCGGCGGTGTCCGACAGCCGGTTGAGCAGCCGTTCGGCGATGGCCCGGTCGGTGATGGGCAGATTTTTGCGGACATGCTCGCCCCACACCGCGAATTCCGACCGGCGGTTCGGTTGCAGCAGTTTGTCGAACGCCGCGCGGAAATCCGCCGCCGTGGCCCGAGCGGGCGCGCTGGGACCGCAAGCGACCGAGGGCCGCACCTCGTTGGCGATCATTTTGAGGTAATAGGGGGCGAGCCAGCCCAATTCGGCGAACATCGCGTCGAAATCGGCGTCGTCGGCGTCGAACACATGGTTGAGCGGCTGTTGCAGATTGGGATCGCGCAGAAAGGATCGCGCCTCCTCCGCCGTGAAGGGGCGCATCTCGAAGGTCTCGAAATCGACGAAGGGCCTTCCAGATCAAAGCGCCGGGCGATGACGTTCAGGCCGATCGATCCGGTCAACAGCCAGCGGACGTTGCGGTAACGTTGCTGGAAGCCGCGCAGCTTGTAGGCGAAATCGCGCGCGCCCTGCGGATCATCCTCGGCGAAATGCAGGAAGAAATAGGCGATCTCATCAATGATGATGGCCGATTTTTCGCCCGAGTCATCAAGCGAGGCGATCAGCGTTTCGGCGAATTCGATGGGGTCGACCTTGCCCAGAGCCTCCAGCGGCGTGCCGCCCCAGGTTCCGCTCAGAAGATTGCCAAAGCGTTGGCGGGCGTGGGTTTGGAAGCGTTTCTTGATGGAGTGCTGGCCTTCGATGCGCTGGCACAGGCTGCGGGCGAAGGCGGTTGGCGTGCGCATGCCTTGGACATCGACCTCCACCGCGCACCAGCCTTCGGCGCGGAGATCCGTCGCCAAGCGCTGGATGGTCCAGGTTTTTCCGATTCGGCGGGGGGCTGGCATGTGGACGCTGACGCCCGCCGTGAGTTTGCGCTTGAGTTGGTCGCGCTCACTGATCCGATTGTGCATTTATGCACTCAATGATTTATTATTGATTGAATTTATTTGCCTCAAAATAAATTGTCAATATAAGAATCGTGCCTCCACGGATGGCGCGCCGGGGCAGGGCGGGCGATTGACCTTGAACGTCGCTTGGTCTTTTGACTCTTCGCGCTCATGGCCTTATTTAAGGGGTCATGAGCGCCTCCCATCACGCAAACGCCTTTGCCCTGCCCGCCGTTGACGCGGACGGGCGCAAAAACCTTGTCGGCCTGTCCCGCGACGAGCTGGAAGCCGAAATGCTGTCCATTGGCCTGGAGAAATTCCGGGCGCGCCAGCTTTGGCACTGGATTTACCATCGCGGCGCCACCGATTTTTCGGTGATGACCACGCTGGCCAAGCCGGTGCGCGAAAAGCTGGCCGACAGCCATGTCATCGCCCGCCCGACGGTGGTCAAGGATCTGAAATCGGCGGACGGCACCCGCAAATGGCTGCTGCGCATGCCCGACGGGCAGGAGGTGGAGAGCGTCCACATCCCCGAAGAGGATCGCGGCACCCTGTGCGTCTCCTCGCAGGTCGGCTGCACGCTGACTTGCCGCTTCTGCCACACCGGCACCCAGCGTCTGGTGCGCAACCTCGATTCGTCGGAGATTGTGGCGCAGGTCATGCTGGCCCGCGACATGCTGGACGAATGGCCCGCCCCGCCGGACGGGCGGATGCTGTCCAACGTCGTCATGATGGGCATGGGCGAGCCGCTGTTCAATTACGAGAACGTCGCCAAGGCGCTGAAGATCGTCATGGACGGCGACGGCATTTCGATCTCCAAGCGGCGCATCACCCTGTCCACCTCCGGCGTGGTTCCGGCCATGCGGCGCTGCGGCGAGGAGCTGAACGTCAATCTGGCGGTCAGCCTGCACGCGGTGACGGATGAGCTGCGCGACATCATCATGCCGATCAACCGCAAATACCCGCTGCGGGATTTGATCGCGGCCTGCCGGGATTACCCTGGCCTGTCCAACGCCCGGCGCATCACCTTTGAATATGTGATGCTGAAGGGGATCAACGACAGCCCCGCCGACGCCCGCGCGCTGGTCAAGCTGTTGGAAGGGGTTCCGGCCAAGATCAACCTCATTCCCTTCAACCCCTGGCCGGGCGCGCCCTATGAGCGCTCCACCGACCGGGCGATCCAGATTTTTGGCGATCTGGTCAACAACGCCGGTTACGCCAGCCCGGTGCGCACCCCGCGCGGCGAGGACATCATGGCCGCCTGCGGCCAGTTGCGCAGCGACAGCCTGCGCCTGTCCGCCGCCGAACGCGCGGCCATCGACAAGGTCATCGCCGAAAAGGACGCCGAATTGGTTTGATCCGTCGCGCGCCTCTTTCCTCATTGGGGAGAGGCGCGCGCGGCCCTGAAGAAATCCCCACTGGTCGGCTTGACAAAGCGCGGAGACGCGCGGGATGCTTCGATAGCGCAAACATCGAGCGCCCAACAAAGACCCGTCCGGGAGACAACAGGGATGACCAGCTTCAAAAGCGGCCTGTTCGGCGCCGCCGCCTTCGCCCTTTCCGCCATCGCCCTCTCTCCCGCCATCCTGACCGGCGCGGCACTGGCCGACACGCCCAAGGATTCGCTGGTGATGGCGTGGCAGTTCGACGACATCGTCGGCCTCGACCCCGCTGAGATTTTTGAGTTCTCCGGCGCCGAATACGGCGCGCAGGTCTATGACCGGCTCATCAACATCGATCCCAAGGACGTCAGCAAGATCGGGGGCGAGGTCGCCGAAAGCTGGACCGTGTCGGACGACGGCAAGGTCTTCACCTTCAAAATCCGCGACGGCATCAAATTCCATTCCGGCAACCCGCTGACCGCCGAGGACGCCGCCTATTCGCTGCGCCGGGCGGTGAAGCTGAACAAGGGGCCGGCCTTCATTCTCGGCCAGTTCGGTCTGACGCCCGAAAACGTCGATCAGATGGTCAAGGCCACCGATCCGCGCACGCTGATTTTCACCACCGAGCAGGTCTACGCCCCCACCTTCGTGCTGAACTGCCTGACCGCCGGAGTGGCGTCGGTCGTCGATTCCAAGCTGGTGCAGAGCAAGGAGAAGGACGGCGATTTCGGGTCGGCGTGGCTGCGCCTGAACTCCGCCGGGTCCGGCCCCTTCCAGTTGAAGCAGTGGAAGGCGAGCGAACTGCTGACGCTCGACGCCAACCCCAACTACTGGCGCGGCGCGCCGGGGCTGAAGCGGGTGTTGATCCGCCACATCGCCGAACCGGCCACCCAACGGCTGCTGCTGGAAAAGGGAGACGTGGACGTCGCCCGCAACCTGAAGCCGGAACAGTTCGAGCCGTTGAAGGCCAACAGCGCCGTGCGGTTGATCCAGGCCCCGAAGGGCACGTTGTGGTACGTCGGTCTCAACCAGAAGAACCCAATCCTTGCCAAGCCCGAGGTGCGGGAGGCGATGAAGCACCTCGTCGATTACGAGGGCATGGCCAAGACGATCATGAACGGTCAGGCGACCATCCATCAAACCTTCCTGCCGGACGGTTTCCTTGGCGCGCTGAACGACACCCCCTACCGCTATGACCCGGCCAAGGCGAAGGAGTTGCTGGCCAAGGCGGGCTACCCTGACGGCTTCACGGTGACGCTGGACATGCGCAACACCACGCCGACCCAGGACATGGCCCAAGCCATCCAGGCCAGCGCCGCCGCCGGTGGGGTGAAGATCGAGATCATCCCCGGCGACGGCAAACAGGTGCTGACCAAGTACCGCGCCCGCAGCCACGACATGACCATTTACCAATGGGGCGCGGATTATCAGGATCCGCACACCAACGCCGAAACCTTCGCCGCCAACCCGGACAACAGCGACGGGGCCAAGTCCAAGCCGCTGGCCTGGCGCAACGCCTGGGACATTCCGGAGCTGACCAAGAAGACCAACGCCGCCGTCGTGGAAAAGGACGGGGCCAAGCGCGCGGCGATCTATCAGGATCTCCAGCGCTCGGTCCTCGCCGACTCGCCCTTCGTCATCATGTTCCAGCAGATCGAGGTCGTCGCCGAACGCGCCAACCTGACCGGCATGGTCTGGGGGCCGAGCTTCGACAGCAACGTCTATTGGAAGGCCGTGAAGAAGTAAGCGTCGCCCGGTGACGCCGGGGGTTCGGGGGTGGGGCGGGCGCCTTATCCCCAGGCCCCGGCGTCCTTCACCACAATGGCCAGCGTGTCGCTCAAGCCGGTCAGCACGCCGCGCTGAAGTTCCGCCGCCGTGACGATTCCGCCCTGGCCGTCGGGCAGATCGCGGGTCGCGGTCGCCGCCGAAACCACGGTGACGCGCCATCCCCGGTCGTTCGCCCCGCGCACCGTGCTGCTGACGCAATTGTGCGTCATGAACCCGGCGATGATGAGGTCCGTCCGCCCGGTCGCCCGCGCGACCTCCTCCAGATTGGTGCCGGTGAAGCTGTTGGCCTTGGCTTTGACGACGATCGTTTCGCCGTCCAGCGGGGCGACGGCGGGGAGGATCGCCACGAACGGGCCGTCGGGGTTGAAGATCGCGCCGCCGGGCTTGCCGTGATGGACCACATGGATGACCGGCACGCCATGCTCGCGGGCCAGAGCCAGCAGGGCGGCGGCCTCCGCGACCGCCGCGTCCACGCCCACCAGCGGCAGCGCGCCGTCGGTGTATTCGCGCTGAAGGTCAATCAGGACCAGGGCGGCGGAATCCAGCGCGCTGGGGGTCAGCGGCGCGCCCGCCATCGTCAAGATCGTCTGGGTCAGAATGGTCTGGGGCAAACTCGTCTGGGGGGCGGTCATCATCGTCATCCTTCAAGGCTGTGGCGTGTGGGGTGGCGCGATCTTGATCGGTTCATCTTTGCGCGCACAGCCGCTATCCTCGCGCGGCGCCTGTTCAAAAATGAACGGCGAGACCAGGAGCGGGGCGGGCGGTGGATTGGGACGATCTGCGGGTGTTTTTGGAGTTGGCGCGGCGCGGCAGCCTGTCGGCGGCGGCGCGCGCCTTGCGGCTCAGCCACGCCACGGTTGGGCGGCGGCTGACGGCGCTGGAGGCGGCGTTGGGCCGGACGCTGGTGGAGCGCCGCCCCGACGGCTACCGCCTGACCGACGAGGGGGAAGCGGTGCGCGCGCTGGCCGAGGCGATGGACGACCGCGCCCAGGCGATCCGGCGGCGGGAGGGGAGCGGCGGCGGCCTGTCCGGCACGGTGCGGTTGACGATGACGCAGGCGTTGGCCGACCGCTTCCTGATTCCCCGGCTGGGTCCGTTGCGGACGGCCCATCCCGACCTGGATTTGGAAATTATCACCGACAACCGCGCGCTCAGTCTGGCCCGGCGCGAAGCCGATCTGGCGATCCGGCTGGCCCGTCCCCAGCATGGCGACCTGATCGGGCGGCGGCTGGCCATGCTCGGCTATGGCCTTTACGCCGCCCCGGACGCGCCCGACGCCCTGGTCGGCTATGACGAGACGCTGGCCGATCTGCCCGAGGCGGCGTGGCTGGCCCAGCATGGCGGCGGGCGGCGCGTGGCCTTTCGCGCCAACAGCGTGTTGGGGCAGATGGCGGCGGCGGTCGCCGGATTCGGCGCGGCCCTCCTGCCCTGCATGCTGGCGGAGGGGGAGCCGGGCCTGGTCCGCCTGCCGTTGCCCGGCCCGCCGCTGACCCGCGAGGCGTGGCTGCTGGTCCACCGCGACCGCAAGGACGTCCCGCGCGTCCGCGCCGTCATCGACCATCTGACCGACCTGTTCGAGCGCGAGCGGGCGCGGTTGGAGGGGTGAGAGGACGAAGCGACCGGCGCCGTCGGCGCTCCGTTGCGGCGACCGCCGACTTTTCGCAAGTTTCTTGTCAAAATCGTTGAGCCGCCGGGCCGCATCGTCCATTCTCCGGCCTTTCCAGGGGGCCGTCGGCGGCCCCGGTTGTCTTTTGGTCAGGTCAGGCGGCGATGACGGGCGAACGCATTTATCTGTACGACACCACCCTGCGCGACGGGGCGCAGACCCAGGACGTGGATTTCTCGGTCGCGGACAAGATCGCGATCGCTCTGGAGCTTGACCGGCTCGGCGTCGATTACGTCGAAGGCGGTTGGCCTGGCGCCAACCCGACCGACGACCAGTTTTTCGCCGAAGCGCCGGAATTGACGCGCGCCACCTTCACCGCCTTCGGCATGACCCGGCGTCCGGGACGCAGCGCCGCCAACGATCCGCAACTGACGGCGCTGGCGCAATCGCGCTCGAAGGCCGTCTGCATGGTCGGCAAGACCTGGGACTTTCACGTCGACGTCGCGCTGGGGATCCCGCGCGAGGAGAATCTCGACCTGATCCGCGACAGCATCGCCGCGCTGCACGCCGCCAAGGGCGAGGCGCTGTTCGACGCCGAGCATTTCTTTGACGGGTACAAACGCAACCCGGCCTACGCCGCGAGCTGCGTCAAGGCGGCTTTCGAGGCGGGCGCGCGTTGGATCGTGCTGTGCGACACCAACGGCGGCACGCTGCCGCACGAGATTGACGCCATCGTCCGCGCCGTCATCGCCGACCATGGGATTCCCGGCGACCGTCTGGGCATCCATTGCCACAACGACACCGAAAACGCCGTGGCCAACTCGCTGGCCGCCGTGCGGGCGGGCGCGCGCATGGTGCAGGGGACCATCAACGGCTTGGGCGAGCGGTGCGGCAACGCCAACCTCGTCTCGCTGATTCCCTCGCTGATGCTGAAGATGGGCTTTGAAACCGGCATCCGGCGCGAGGATCTGCCGCTGCTGACCCAGCTCAGCCGGTCGTTCGACGAGCGGCTGAACCGCGCGCCGAACCGCCACGCCGCCTATGTCGGGGCCAGCGCCTTCGCCCACAAGGGCGGGCTGCACGTCTCGGCGGTGGAAAAGGATCCGGCCTCCTACGAGCATGTTCCGCCCGAGGCGGTGGGCAACCGGCGGCAGATCGTCATGTCCGATCAAGCTGGGCGGTCCAACATCATCGCCCGTCTGCGCGACATCGGCCTGGACATCGACCCGAAGGACGAGCGGCTCGCCCGCCTGCTCGATCTGGTCAAGCAGCGCGACAGCGACGGCTACGCCTATGACACCGCCGAAGCGAGCTTTGAACTGCTGGTCCGCCGCGAACTGGGCGGCGTGCCGCGTTTCTTCGAGTTGCTGCGCTTCCACGTCACCGACGAGCGCCGTTACAACGCCGTGGGCAAACTGGTCGTCGAGTCCGAGGCGGTGGTCCGCGTCCGCGTCGGCGACGAGGTCCGTTTGGAGGTCGCCGACGGCAACGGCCCGGTCCACGCGCTGGACGTCGCCATGCGCAAGGCGCTGGAGCCGGTTTACCCGGCCCTGAAGGGCGTCAGCCTGTCGGACTACCGCGTCCGCATCCTGGCCGCCAAGGAAGGCACCGGGGCGATGCCGCGCGTGCTGATCCGTTCGGCGGGGGTGGGGGGGGACGAGATGTCCACGCTGGGGGTCTCCACCAACATCATCGAAGCGTCGATGGAAGCGCTGGTGGACAGCTATGTCTTCACCCTGATGAAAAGCGCCGCCACGCCGGTGTGACGGTTGGGCGCTTTGGCGAGGCTCAAACGCCCGTGCCCCCTCCCCAACCCTCCCCCGCGTTGCGGGAGAGGGGGCTGGCTCCTTGTCGGCGTTCGGCGGAGTTCCCTCTCCCGCCAACGGCGGGGGAGGGTTAGGGAGGGGGAAAACCTTGTCAAATTGACAGGAACCCGTTGGATCAACGGCCCGCCTCAACGGGCCGCCATGTCCCGCCCCGGCGGGCGGTTGACGCAACCGACGGACCACGCGCCGGAACCGTCCGCCGTCGCGTGATGGTCCAGCCGGGTCAGCGACCAGTGATCGACGCGCAGGCGCAGGGCGGCGGCGGGCGTCAAATCCAGCGCCAGCGCCACAGCCGCGCGGATCGATCCGCCATGGATCACCGCGATCAGATTTTGTTCGGCGTGGGCGGCGGTCAGCCGGGTCAGCGCCCCGGCGGCGCGCGCCATCACGGTGGCGAAGCTTTCCCCCTCGGGCGGGGCGTTCATCGCCGGATCCTCCCAAAAGCGGGCGGCGTCGGCGGGGTGGCGGGCGGCGATGGCGTCGTGCGACAGCCCTTCCCACGCGCCGAAATTCTGTTCGGCCAACGCCGCCTCGACCAGCGGTTCGGCCCCCGGATGCAGGGCGCGGGCGGTCTGGCGGCTGCGGCGCAGCGGGCTGGTCAGCCACAGCGCCGGGTCGGGCAGCGTCGCGGCGAGGGCCGAGGCGGCGGCCCAGTCGCTGGTGTCGGCGGCGGGGTCGCTGGCTCCGAAAATCGCGCCGGTCGGGTTGGGCACGGGGGCGTGGCGGATCAACCACCAGCGGGTCACGCTCATGATCCCGCCATCCACGCCGTCAGGGTCAACAGGGCGGCGATCTCCGCCGCCTGCTGCGCGGCGCCGAACACATCGCCGGTGTGGCCGCCAATCTGCCGCCGGGCCAGCGCAGCGACCAGTCCCGTGGCCCCGGCGGCGGCCAGCGCGGCGGGCAGGGCCAACCATCCCAACATCAGCAGGGCGATCCCGCCGCCCAACGCGCCCGCCAACCCCACCGTGGTCTTGGTCGGCTTGCCCTGCGCGGCGGCCAGCCCGTCGCGGCGGGCGGCGGGCAGCCGGTCGGCCAGAGCCGCCAACCCGGCCCGCGACATCGCCCCCGCCGCGACCAGCCCGGCGATGACGGCGCCAGGGCCAGCCCCCAGCAGCGCGGCGATGGCCGCAGCCCGCAACCCGACCGAGAAGACCAGCGCCAGCACGCCATAGCTGCCAACCCGGCTGTCGCGCATGATCTCCAGCTTGCGCGCCACGTCGCGCCCGCCGCCGAAACCATCGGCGACGTCGGCCCCGCCATCCTCGTGCAGCCCGCCAGTCAGCCAGACCATCGCCGCCAGCCCCAGCAGGGCGCAGGCGAGCGGCGGCAGATGGGCGAGGTTGGCCAGCGCCGCCACCAGCCCGCCAACCAGCCCGACCAGCCCGCCGACCAGGGGAAACCACCCCATGGCGCGCGCCGCCGCTCCCTCGGCCAGCGGCCCGGCGATGGGCAGGGGCAGGCGGGTGAGGAAGACAAGGGCGAGCGCGGCGTCCTGGAGGTGACGCGGCGGCGGCGCGGGGGTGGTTGTGTCGATTTGGAGCATCAGGACGGACCTACGCCCAACCGGGAGCGGGGGCAACTGGAACCTGACGGGGAAAGAGCGCGGCGCGGCGTTGGGGTCACGCGGGCGGGCGGAATCGCAGCGGGAAGATTCCAGCGCTTGACCAGACTTATCCACAGCAATGTGGATAATTGTGTGCATAACCCTGTTGAACCTGTGGCGCCGCCTGTCTGGAACCGTCACAAACCTCGGCGAACCGGATTCGCGGGGGCGGCGATTGAGCTTTTCCAGCGCTTCGGCCATAAGACGGGGCAACCGATGACGCGCTGGGGATGGGCATGACGAGAGGGTGGGGCAAGGCCACGGGGGCACCACGGCCTCGACGCTCCATCCTGCTGCGCGGTTTGCTGCTGGTGTTGGCCGTGCTGGCGCTGGCGGCCTTGGCCGAGCGGGTCGGGGTTCTGCCCTCCGGCACGCTGGAACGGCTTTTCGGGCAGGAAACCAAACGCCACCGCTCCACCCGCCCGGCCTCCACGGCGATGGCGGTCGCGCCCCCCGCCGTGGCGCGGGCGTCCGACCGCATCGACTTCGTCCACACGCAAAAGCTCCTCGACGGCATCCGGGTGGAGCCGGAAAAGCGGCGCGGCTACGCGCGGGATGACTGGCCGCATTGGCTGTCCACCGACCGCAGTTGCCTGAACGCCCGCGAACAGGTGCTGATCCGTGATTCGCAGCGCCCGGCGCGGTTGTCGGCCAACGGCTGCGCGGTGGCGTCGGGCGAGTGGATCGACCCCTACACCGGCGACCGCGTCACCGATCCCGGCCTGATCGACATCGACCACCGGGTGCCGCTGGAAGAAGCCTATGGCAGCGGCGGTTACGCCTGGAGCCGCGACCGCCGCGCCGCCTACGCCAACGATCTGACCGACCCGCTGACCCTGCTGGCGGTCGGCCAAGCGTCCAACCGTGCCAAGGGGGCGAAGGGGCCGGAGGAGTGGTTGCCGCCCAAACGTGACGGGATTTGCCTCTACGTCGCCGACTGGATCGCCGTGAAGGCCCGCTGGTCGCTGAGCATGGACGAGCGCGAGCGCGTCGCCGTCGGCAACATTCTGGCCGATTGCCGCCAGTCGGCGCGCTGATTGGCCGACGATTGCCGGATCGGCCCTGAGAAGGCGCTTTGACTTGGGGGGCGGATCGGTGCAAGGTCGCGCCGTTTTTCCGCGCTTTTCGTCAGGATCCGCCCCATGAGCACCCCGCAACCCGCCGTTACTTTCGAGGAAATCCGCGCGCTCGTCCGCAATTTGCCCGGACCGGATCTCGACGCCGGAACCGCCGCCTTGCAGCGCGAACGGCAGCTCACCAAACCGGCGGGCGCGCTGGGGCGGCTGGAGGAACTGGCCCAGTGGGTCGCCACCTGGCAGGGCCAGCACCCGCCGGAGATCCGCCGTCCGCGCGTCGCCGTCTTCGCTGGCAACCACGGCGTGGCCGCGCGCGGCGTGTCGGCCTACCCGTCGGACGTGACGGCGCAGATGGTCGCCAATTTCCAGAACGGCGGCGCCGCCGTGAACCAACTGTGCGAGGCGGCGGACGCCGACCTGCGCGTCTATGAACTCGATCTGGAAAACCCGACCGCTGACTTCACCCAGGGTCCGGCGATGGGCGAGGAAGAATGCTGCCGCACCATGGCCTATGGCATGATGGCGGTGGAGATGGGCATCCAGCTCATCGCGCTGGGCGAGATGGGGATCGGCAACTCGACCTCGGCGGCGGCGCTCTGTCTGGCGCTGTTCGGCGGTGAGGCCGCCGATTGGGCCGGGCGCGGCACCGGGGTGGACGACGAGGGGCTGGCCCGCAAGATCGCGGCGGTCGAGGCGGGCGTCGCCGCCAACCCGCAGGCCAAGGACGACCCGTTCGAGGCGTTGCGTTGCCTGGGCGGTTACGAGCTGGCGGCGATCGCCGGGGCGATCCTGGCGGCGCGGGTGGCGCGGGTGCCGGTGCTGCTCGACGGTTTCGCCTGCACGGCGGCGGCGGCGGTTCTGTTCAAGGCCGACCGCCGGGCGCTCGACCATTGCGTCGTCGCCCACCGCTCGGTCGAGCCGGGCCACACCCGCCTGTTGCAGGCCATCGGCAAGGAGCCGCTGTTGGATCTCGGCATGCGGTTGGGCGAAGGGTCGGGCGCGACGCTGGCGATCAACATCGTCAAATCGGCGGTCGCCTGCCACGCTGGCATGGCGACCTTCGCCGACGCGGGCGTCAGCACCCGCGAGGAGTAAAGGCGGGCGCGCTTGGCCCCCTCCCTAACCCTCCCCCGCCGATGGCGGGAGAGGGAACTCCGCCGAACGCCGACAAGGCGCAAGACTCCCTCTCCCGCTGACAAGCGGGGGAGGGTCGGGGAGGGGGCAAGCGTTACAGCAGCCCGTCGGCCAGATCGGTTATCATCGCCGACAGGAACAGATCGACCAGAACCAGCGCGACGGCGACCGGACCCGTCACGTCCAGCGCCGTCCGCAGGACGAACCACTGGTAGGTCAGCATCGCCATCATCACGCCCAGCACCAGCCCTTCCGACAGAAAGCCGGGCAACAGGTCGCTGGCCGACAGAATCATCACCGGCAGATAGACCGCCATCTGGATGACCGCCGACCAGTTGTAGGCGGTGACGGCGCCGGGGAAGCGTTCCGCCTTGCCCAGCAGGGTCAGGATGCGGTGCAGGGCCAGGGGGAAGGCCGTCCAACTGACGACATAGGCGATGGATTCGACGGTCAGCACCTGCAACAGGGGTGAATCGTCGACCTGCCCCCACAGCCGGATCGCCAGCAGCAGGGCGTAGGCGGGCAGCACCAGCACGGCGGCGAAGAAAGAGGCCAAGGCCCCATCCGGCGTGCGGTCGAAGCAGGAAAAGCCGCTGGGATCGAAGCGGGCCAGCCGGTAGGCGCCGCTCAGCGCCGTCAGAATCGCGGTGGGGTTGGGCGGCATCGGCCTTGCCCCGCTCAGCCGTTGGATCCGGCGTCGCTCTGGGCGGGCAGGTGGGTGAAGACGCGCTGCAAAATCACCTCATAGATCGCCGACAGGCCGGTCAGGTCGCTGACCAGCGTGTGTTCGTCCAGCTTGTGCATGGTCTGGCCGACCAAGCCGAACTCCACCACCGGGCAGAAATTCTTGATGAAACGGGCGTCCGACGTGCCGCCGGTCGTCGAGTATTCCGGGCGGCGTCCGGTCGCCGTCTCCACCGCTTCGGCGACCAGTTCGGTCAGCGGGCCGGGGGCGGTGAGGAAGGATTCGCCGGAGCAATGGATGTCCAGTTCATAGGCGCCGCCGATGGCGTCGAAACAGCCGCGCAGCCAGGATTCGATGCTGGCCGGGGTGTGGGCGTCGTTGAAGCGGATGTTGAAGGTCGCCTTGCCGTGCGCCGGAATGACGTTGGTGGCCGGGTTGCCGACGTCGATGGTGGTCAAGGCCAGGGTGGAGGGCTGGAAATGCGCCGTCCCCTCGTCCATCGGCTGTTCGGTGATCGCGGCCAGCATGCGGACCAGACGGGGCAACGGGTTGTCGGCCAGATGCGGGTAGGCGGTGTGGCCCTGCGCGCCGAAGACGGTCAAATGGCCGGTCAGGCTGCCGCGCCGCCCGATCTTAATCATGTCGCCCAGCGCCTTGGGGTTGGTCGGCTCCCCCACAACGCAGGCGTCCAGCGTCTCGCCGCGCGCGGCCAGCCAATCCAGAACCTTCTTGGTGCCGTTGATCGCCACGCCTTCCTCATCGCCGGTGATGAGCAGGCTGATGGAGCCAGCGGGCGGGCCGTCGGCGGCCAGACGGCGCGACACGGCGGCGACGAAGGCGGCGATGGCCCCCTTCATGTCCACCGCGCCCCGGCCATAGAGCCGGTCATTGTGGATGGTCCCGGCGAAGGGATCGATGGACCAGCCCTTCAACTCGCCCGGCGGCACCACGTCGGTGTGACCGGCGAAGCAGAAATTCGGCCCTTCGGTCCCCAGGCGGGCGTACAGATTCTCGACCGGCGCCGTTCCCTCCTGCTCGAAACGCAGGCGGTGGCAGACGAAGCCCAGCGGCGTCAAGGCGGCTTCCAGCACCCCCAGCGCGCCGTCGTCGCGCGGCGTGACGCTGGGGCAGCGGATCAGGTCTTGGGCAAGCGCGACGGCGTCGATGGTCATGATGGGTCCGGGATGGTCCGAAATCGGGGCTGGGGTCGATGGCTGGTCAACGATCAAAACCCCCTCCCCGAGACCGGAGAGGGGGGAAGCGCACGCGCGCGATCAGTCGCGCAGCAGGTCGTTGATCGCGGTCTTGGCGCGGGTCTTTTCGTCCACGCGCTTGATGATGACGCAGCAATACAGGCTCGGCCCCGGCGTGCCGTCGGGCAGCGGCTTGCCGGGCAGCGAGCCGGGAACCACCACCGAATAGGCCGGAACCCGACCGACGAAGACCTCGCCGGTGTGGCGGTCGATGATCTTGGTGGACGCGCCGATGTAGCAGCCCATCGACACCACCGCGCCGGTCTCGACGATCACGCCCTCGACGATTTCGGAGCGGGCGCCGATGAAGCAATTGTCTTCGATGATGACCGGATCGGCCTGCAACGGCTCCAGCACGCCGCCGATGCCGACGCCGCCCGACAGATGCACGTTCTTGCCGATCTGGGCGCAGGAACCGACCGTCACCCAGGTGTCCACCATGGTGCCGCTGTCGACATAGGCGCCGACGTTGACGAAGCTGGGCATCAGAATGACGCCGGGGGCGATGTAGGAGGAGCGGCGGGCGATGGCGCCGGGCAGGGCGCGGAAACCGGCGGCCTGGAACTGGCCTTCGCTCCAGCCCTCGAACTTCGGCGGCACCTTGTCGAACCAGGAGGAGCCGCCGGGGCCGCCGGGGATCATCTCGTTGGCGTTCAGGCGGAAGGACAGGAGAACCGCCTTTTTCAGCCACTGATTGACCTTCCAGCCGCTGTCCGTCTTCTCGGCGACGCGCAGGTCGCCGGAATCAAGGGCGGACAGCGCCGCGTCCACGGCGTCGCGGACGTCGCCGGTGGTGGCGGTGTTCAGGCCGTCGCGGTTGTCCCAGGCGGCGTCGATGGTGGCTTGCAGGCTGGCGTTGCTCATGGCGCGGTCGTTCGGCTGTCGAAAATGGCAGGGATCGGCACCATGGAGCCGACCCGTTCGCCTGTCAACCAACCGGCTGCGACCATGCGTCGCCGTCTGGTCAGTCGTCGTTTGTCAGGGGGCGTCCGCCGCGTCCAGCCCGACCACCTGGGCCAGCCAGCGGGGCAGGTCGTCCACGCTGTGGTCGATGTGGATCCCGTCACCAACCCCGGCGCGCTCGTAATCCTTCTCGCCGCGCAGCCACACGGTGGTCATGCCGAGCGCGTGGGCGGGGGCGAGGTTGCGGGCGATGTCCTCCACCATGCAGGCGCGGGATGGGTCGATGGCGTGGCGTTCAATCAAGGTCGCGTAGGGGCGCGGATCGGGCTTGGGCACATAATCGGCGGCGGCGATGTCGAACACCGCCTCGAAACGGTCAAGGATGCCCAGCCGCCCGGCGACGTTCTCGGCGTGGCGGGTCGAGCCGTTGGTGTAGATGATCTTGCGTCCGGGCAGTTGGTCCAGCGCCTGGGTCAGCAGGGGCGACGGTTGGACGGCGCTGACGTCGATGTCGTGGACGTAATCCATATAGGCGACGGGATCGGCGCCATGCTCGACCATCAGGCCGCGCAGGGTGGTGCCGTAGTCGCGGAAAAACCGCTTCTGCTGGATCCGCGCCTGATCGAACGGGATGTCGAATTGGTTGGCGATGAATTCGCTGATGCGCCGGTCCACCTGGGCGAACAGGTTGCACGAGGCGGGATAAAGCGTGTTGTCGAGGTCGAAAATCCAAACCCCGGTGTCACGCAGCGCGGCAAGGCTGGCAAGTGCGGTCATGCCCCAAGAATGGAGCGCCGCCGCGCTGGCGGCAAGGCGCTTTGCGGTGATTTTCCCGTATGCGATGGTTGATTGAAGATTAACCAGCAAGGCGTTAGCATGGGCTTGCCCATCTTGGCGCGCACTCCTACGTTTCATCAGAAGTTTGTTTTTCCCCAAACGCGACCGTCGCCCACGATCATCGAGACCACCGCAGAGACCACCGTGGATCTTACCTTGGCCACAGCGTCCGCTTCCTCCCATACCCCTGTCGGCACCGCCGCGCTGGTCGCCACCTATCCCGGCCCCGCCCTGCGTTTGGCTGAGGATATGACCGTGGCCGAGGTCAACGCGGAGGCGGAGGAGATGCTGGACAACGATCCGCGTTGGCTGCCGGACCTGCAATCCTGGCTGTCGACGTCCAGCGTCGCGCCGGGGCTGCGGTCGGCGCCGGTCGAATCGGCGCGCGGCATCATGATCGTCGAATGGGCCGGGGTGCCGCTGTCGGACGGCGGTTTTCTGCTGTTGGGCCGTGACGACACGTTGGAGCGGCAGTTGCGCCACACGCTGACCGAGTCGCGGCGGCGCTACAAGGATCTGGTCGAGGTGTCGTCCGATTTCGCCTGGGAAACCGGGCCGGATGGCGCCTTTGTCTTCGTCACCCACAAGGGCGCGCTGGGGTATGACGCCGACAGCCTGATTGGGCGCGACCCGCGCAGCCTCGCGCTGGACGAGTGGGGCGATTTGCCGCTGCCCTTCGACAGCCGCCGCCCGGTCGATCAAAGCGAGCTGTGGTTGAAGAGCGCGGACGGCGCCCCGGCTTGCGTGGTGGCGTCGGCCCTGCCGCTGTTCGGCGCGCAAGGGGAATGGTTGGGCGCGCGCGGCGTCTGTCGTGACGTGACCGATCAGGTGTTGCGGTCGGCGGAGCTGGCGCGGGTGCGAAACCGCGAACGGCTGCTCGCCCACATCGTCCACACCCTGCGCGACCGGCTCGACGCGGCGGAGGCGCTGACGGTGGCGTCGGCTGAGACGGCGCGGGCGCTGAGCGCCGACGGTTGCCGGATTTACCGGGCGAGCGAGGCGCAAACGGATGGCGCGGGCGGCGCGGGCGGCGGGTTGGCTCTGGTGGCGGAATTCGGAGCCGATCTGTCCGATGACAAGATGGGGGGGGAGGGCGCGTTGCAGCCCCTGCTCGACCGCATCGCGGCGACCGACGGGGTGGTGGTCGCCAGCCTGGGCGATCTGTTGGTGATTGGCGAGCGGACGGAGCATCGGCAGGCGCTGAACGGCGCGGTTCTGGTCTGGCGTGGCGACGATGCGGAGCCGTGGGACGAGGAGGACCATCATCTGTTGTCCGGCGTCGCCGACCACATCGGCATCGCCCACGCCCATTTGGCCTATCAGGAGCGTTTGCGCCGTCTGTCGGAGCGCGATGGGCTGACCGGCCTGTTCAACCGCCGCACCTTCTTCGAGCGGCTGGAAGAAAGTCTGGCGCGGCCCGACAGCGGCGCCTCGGCCCTGCTCTACGTCGATCTCGACAATTTCAAGGCGGTCAACGACCTGCACGGCCATCAACAGGGCGACGCCGTGCTGAAGGCGATCGGCTCGCTGCTGTCCACCGGGGTCCGACCCGGCGATTTGCCGGGGCGGTTGGGCGGCGACGAGTTCGTGCTGTGGCTGGGCCGCGCGGATGAAGAGCAGGCTTGCCGGGTGGCCGACCGTCTGCTGTCGGGCATGGCCGGTCTGGCGCATCTGTCGGCCAGTCCGGAAAAGCCCTTGGGCCTGTCCATCGGCATCGCCGTTCACGCGCCCGGGCGGGGGGAAACGGTGCGCGAGTTGACGGATCGCGCCGACGCGGCCATGTATGCGGCGAAGAAAAGCGGCAAGGGGCATTACGCGCTGGCCCCGGCTCACGAATCCACCCCGTCCTCCACCCCCGTCGCGGAGACGTCGCCGTGACCTCGCGTCCTGACCATCTCGACCCCGCCGATTACGAAGCCGCCAAGCAGATGGTGCGCAGCGCCGATCCGGCGGTGCGCCGGAAGGTGGCCGAGCATCCCAAGACGCGGCCCGAATTGCTGTATTTTCTGGCCGCCGACGCGGCGGCGGAGGTGCGGCGCGCCATCGCCACCAACGCCGGAACGCCGCGTCAGGCCGACCTGATGCTCGCCAAGGACCGCGAGGTCATGGTGCGGCGGGCCGTGGCCCAGAAGATCGCCCGGCTGTTGCCGGAATTGTCGGCCAATCAGGCGGCGCAGATTGAAAAGCTGACGGTCGAGTGTTTGGAAACCCTGGCCCGCGATCAGGCCAGCGAGGTGCGCGGCATTCTGGCCGAGGCGTTGAAGGATCTGCCGAACGCCCCGCACGGCGTCATCAACACGTTGGCCCGCGACGTCGAACTGTCGGTGTGCAGCCCGGTTCTGTTGAATTCGCCGATCCTGACCGACGAGGATTTGGCCGACATCATCCTGAAGGGGCCGGTGGCCGGGGCGATGACGGCCATCGCCAGCCGCCGCAACGTCTCGGCCTCGGTTGCCGACGCCATCGCCCGCTCCGACGACGAGGCGGCGGTGACGGCGCTGCTTGGCAACTCCTCCGCCCAGGTGCGGGAGGAGACGCTGGATCGCATCCTCGATCAGGCGCCGCAGCATGAGCCGTGGCACGCTCCGCTGGTTCGGCGGCCGCGTTTGCCCGCCCGCGCGGTGGCGCGGCTGGCCAGTTTCGTGGCGGACGGGTTGCTCAAGGTGTTGCAGGGCCGTGACGATCTTGACCCGGCGGCGGCCCGCGACTTGGCGGAAGCGGTGCGCCAGCGCGTCGGCAAGGCGGCGTCGGCGGGGGGCGGCGGCGCGGACGTCGTGCGCGGTCCGGTTGATTTTGGCGATGACCTGGTCGGCGGCGCGGCGGCGGGGCCGGAAAAACCGGTGGAGCGTCCATCGGATCGCGCGGCGCGGCTGTTCAAGGAAGGCAAGCTGACCGAATCCGTGCTGGAAGGCTCTATGGTCGAAGGCGACCGCGCCTTTGTCCTGGCTGGTCTGGCCGAACTGTCGCAAATTCCGGTGGCGATCATCGACCGCATCATCGGCACCCACGCGCCGCGCGCGGTGACGGCGCTGTGCTGGCGCGCCGGGTTGACCATGCGTTTTGCCCGGCAGGCCCAGTTGCGGCTCGCCCAAATTCCGCCAAAAACGGCGCTTAACGCTCGGGATGGCACGCATTACCCGATGAGCGACGACGAGATGCGCTGGCAGCTTGAGTTCTTCGGGGTTGAGGAAAAGGCGTGACGGTTTCTTACCCTGTGGGTGTTGCCATGCGCGTTCTGGTTTTGGCGTTCAGCCTGTGTCTTATGGTGGCGTCCGGCGCGGGATTCGCCGCCGCCCCGCCACGGGCGACGGTGGAAGAGCGTGAGGTCGCCGCCGCGTTCGACGCGGCCAAGGCCGCCCTGTCGAGCCAACGCGGCGGCGACGCGGTGCCGTTGCTGTCGCGGGCTTCGGTCAAGGCCCTGGAGTCGGTGCGGCTCGCCGCCCGCGCGCCGGGGGATTCGGCGATGGATCGGCTGGAACCGGCGGAACGCTTCGCCGCCATGGGCTTGCGCCGCTATCTGGGACCGGCGGAGCTGCGCCGCATGTCGGTCGGCGACATCGCCGACCATGCGTTGAAGCAAGGTTGGCTTGGCCCGAACATCATCGCGCGCAGCGCCTTGGGGCCGGTGCGGGTGAAGGGCGACCACGCGTCGGGTTTGCTGATGGTGGACAACCGCCCGGCGCTGGTGCCCGCCGATTTCGTGCGCGAGGGCGGGGCGTGGCGCATTGATCTCGCCAACGTGTTTTCCTTTGGCGGCCAGATGCTCAAGGGCTTCGCCGCCATGTCGGGCAAGAGCGAAACCGCCTACATCGCCGATCTGCTGGACAAGCTGCCCGCCGCCAAGCCGGGGATGATGAGGCGGTAGGTCGGTCCTAAGCCCATAGGAATGTTGCGGCGAATCGAGCCTTTGCGTTAGGATTCCGCTGTGCACACGATCTGTTGGCGCCGACAATGACCACTTCCGATGGCGTTCCGTTTGACGCGCTGGATCTTCCGTCCGGCGCGTCGGCCATCGCCCCTCATCGTGCCGCCGAATCGCCGCCGCCCCGGCTTTTGCCATGCGGCGTCCGTCTGCGCGACGCGGTGTCGGCGTTGGCCGCCGCGCGGGGAACCGACGCTGGAGCCTTGGCGATGGCGGCGCAGCTTCTGTTGCCGGACGGGGCCGATGATCCGGGGGACCGCGACGCAGAGGGGGCGGCGGTTCTGGCTCTGCGCGCGTCCGTTGGCGGCAGTGACGCGGCGGTGCGCCGGGCGCTGGCCGCCGCCGTGGCTTTGGCGGATCCGGGGTTTCGCGTGATTCCCGCTGGCGACGTCGGGCGTCTGGAAGCGGCGGTTGAAACCTTGGGATACCGCAACAAGACCTTGGCCCACGCGCTGAAGCGCCTGTCCTTCCAACCGTTGGAGGGGCAGATCACCGAGGTGCGCGACGCCGCCTTGATGTTCGGCTTCGTCAGCGAATGGTGCTTTGACGAGGATCTGGTGCGGCGGCGATTCCGCGAACTGGCGCCGGTCTATCACCCCGACACCGGCGTGGTGGCCTGCCGGGAACGGATGGCGCAGTTGATCGACGCGCGCAACATCCTGATTCACCATGTCCGCACGGTCTACGCCTCAGGCGCGTGGGCGGCGCGGCGGGCGCTGTAAGCCCGCGTCCGCCCGTCCGCTTTAGGCTGGCAAGCCGATGGCGTCGGCCATGTTGGCGTTCTCCAGCGTGGCGCCGTCCAGCGCCGCTCCGCTCAGATCGGCCCCGCTCAGATCGGCTTCGTTTAGATTGGCGCCGCGCAGATCGGCTCCGGCGAGGTTGGCGCCGGCCAGATTGGCCTTGCGCAGATCGGCGTCGCGCAAAATCGCCATGCCCAACCGGGCGCGTTGGAGGTTGGCGCGCCAGACATGCCCGCTCATCGTCTGGATGTGAACCGGGCCGAGTTGCGCCCCGGTCAGATTCGCCCCGGTCAGCGTCGCCCGTTCCAAATTCACCCCGCGCAGGTCGGCGTCGGTGAAGTTGACCTTGCGCAGATCGGCCAGCGACAGATCGGCGATGGCCATCGACACGCCGGTCAGCGTCGCGCCGCGCAAAGTGATGCATTGCAGGATGGCGGCGGACAGATTCACGCCGTCCAACGCGCGGCCCGACAGATCCAACGCCGACAGATCGGCCCGAGTCCCGGATTTTCCGCCGCTGTCGATCCAGGACAGATGCTCGGTCAGCAGATTGCGCAGGTCGTCGTCCGGGTTTTCCAGCGCCTTGGCCAACACCGCCGCCTGAAGGTTGGGGGACCGGAGCTGGGCGGCGTCAAGAATCGCCCCGATCATCGTCGCGCCGCTGAAATTGGTGCGGTTGATGGCGCAGCCGGTCATCACCGCGCCCGACAGCTTGGCCCCCGACAGGTTGGCCTCCGTCAGATCGGCGTCGGTCAGGTCGCAGCCGGTCAGGTTGGAGCCGGTCAAATTGGCCCGCATGAATTTGGTGCCGCGCAGCACCGCGTCGGTCAGATCGGTTTGCATGACGAAGGCGTTGGCGATCTTGGCCCGCGACAGGTCGGCGCCGCGTATCGTCGCCGCCGTCAATTCCGAGGTCAAAACCGAATCCTGATACTGGTGCGCGCTCATTTCGCCGCTGGCGTTGTAATGAAGGAGCGTGCCGTCGCGCAGATCGACCTCGACCATCGACGCGTCGCTCAACACCGCGCCGCGCAGGCAGGCCCCGCGCAGATCGGCCCTGCGCAGGTCGGCGCGTTCCAGGTTGGCGAGCCGCAAATCGGCGGCGTAGAGGTTGGCGTTCGACAGGTTTGCCCCGGTCAACCGGGCGCTGAACAGCTTGGCCCCCGACAGGTCGGCGTCGGACAAATCAATGCCCGACAGATCCAGATTCGACAGGTCGCGCATCTTCAGGCTGGCGCGCACGCCGCCGGGCTGGCTTTTGCGGAAAGCCAGATGGCGCAGCAGAATCGCGTTCAACTGACTCTGGGTCAGCTTGGTGCGCGGCGTGTTGGACCCGAAGCCCTGGGCGGACGACATCGCCGGATACCCTCTTTCGTGTAGCGGCTTAGAATGAAAGGAATACGCCAAAAAACAGTTAAGGATCGTAAAGGTGTCAAAAAACTTTCCGCCGGCAACCCGCGCGATTCAAGGCTGTTTTCGTCGGTGTTGACTCGCGGTCCCCGCTTCTCTATGGTCCGCCGACCTGTCTTCCGCCAAGCCGATAGACCGGGCGCCTCGACCCTGAGTCGGGTGTCTCCGCCAGTCCGCGAATGTCGCGCACTGGCGCTTTTGCGCTTGTGCGGGAACGGAAACGTTGTTGTGGGATCGATTGCCTGATGTTTGAAGGTTTGACCGGACGCCTGGGCGACATCTTCGACAAGCTGCGCCGCCGTGGCGCGCTGACCGAGGAAGACGTCTCCGCCGCCTTGCGCGAAGTGCGCGTGGCGTTGCTGGAGGCTGACGTCGCTTTGCCGGTGGTCAAGCAGTTCGTCGCACAGGTGAAGGAACGCGCCGTCGGCGTCGAGGTTCTGCGCTCCATCTCCCCCGGCCAGCAGGTCATCAAGATCGTCCACGACAACCTCGTGGAAATGCTGGGCGAGGGCGTCGAGATCAATCTGAACGCCGCCGCCCCGGTGCCGATCCTGATGGTCGGCCTGCAAGGCTCCGGCAAGACCACCAGCACCGCCAAGATCGCGCTGCGCCTGAAGACCAAGGACCGCAAAAAGGTCCTGATGGCCTCGCTGGACGTTCGCCGTCCCGCCGCGCAAGAGCAGTTGAAGGTTCTGGGCGAGCAGGTCGGCGTCGCAACCTTGCCCGTCATCCCCGGTCAGGATCCCGTCACCATCGCCAAGCGCGCGATGGAAACCGGGCGGCTGGAAGGCTACGACGTCGTCATGCTCGACACCGCCGGTCGTCTGTCGATCGACGAAGAGCTGATGGCGGAGGTCGCGGCGGTCCGCGACGCGGTCAACCCAGTGGAAACCCTGCTGGTCGCCGACGCGATGACCGGCCAGGACGCCGTGACGGTCGCCACGAATTTCAACGACAAGGTCGGCGTGACCGGCATCATGCTGACCCGCGTCGATGGCGACGCGCGCGGCGGCGCGGCTTTGTCGATGCGTCAGATCACCGGCAAGCCGATCAAGCTGTTGGGCGTCGGCGAAAAGATCGACGCGCTGGAGCCGTTCCACCCCGACCGCGTCGCCGGTCGCATTCTGGGCATGGGCGACGTGGTGTCGCTGGTCGAGAAGGCGGTGGAGACCATCGACAAGGACGAGGCTGAAAAGCTCGCCCGCAAGATGGAAAAGGGCCAGGGCTTCGACCTCGACGACATGGCGATGCAGCTCAAGCAGCTCCGCAAGATGGGCGGCATGTCCGGCCTGATGGGAATGCTGCCCGGCATCGGCAAGATCAAAGAGCAGATGAAGGACGCCAACATTGACGACGGCCTGATTAAGCGTCAGGAAGCGATCATCTCGTCGATGACCAAGGCGGAGCGCAAAAACCCCGACATCATCAAGGCGTCGCGCCGCAAGCGCATCGCCGCCGGGTCCGGCACCTCGGTGCAGGAGGTCAACAAGCTGCTGAAGCAGTTTGAAGGCATGCGCGGGATGATGAAGCAGGTGCAGAAGATGGGCAAGAAGGGGCTGATGCGCCACGGGCTGCAAAGCCTTCTGCCAAAGAATTTCCGGGGGCCGTTCTAAGCCCCCGTGAAGAGGACCCGCGCGATTCGCGCAGTGACGTCAACGTTCTAACAGGAAAGTGTTTCGACTCATGTCTCTCAAGATTCGTCTGGCTCGTGGTGGCGCCAAGAAGCGTCCGTTCTACGCGATCGTCGTCGCCGACGCCCGCAGCCCGCGTGATGGCCGTTTCATCGAGAAGATCGGCACCTACAACCCGATGCTGCCGCGCGAAAGCGACCAGCGCATCGTGCTCGACGTCGAGCGCGCCAAGCATTGGCTGTCGGTTGGCGGTCAGCCGACCGACCGCGTGGCCCTGTTCTTCGCCAACGCCGGCCTGATCGAAAAGCCCGTCCAGCGCGAGACGCCGAAGAAGTCGGCGCCGAAGGCCAAGGCGCAAGAGCGTTTGAAGGCCGAGGCCGCCGCCCGCGCCGCCGCCGAAGCCTGATAAGACCGAATGTCGGGCGATCCTTCGATGACCAGCAAGCTTTGCGTCGGCCAATTCGCGGGATCGCATGGTGTTCGGGGGCTGGTGAAGCTGCGCAGCTTCACCCAGGATCCCGCCGATGTGGCGGCCTATGGGCCGCTCGTCGACGAAACCGGCGCCCGTCTGTTCAAGGTGACGCTTCAGGGCAAGGCCAAGGATCTGTTCCTGGCCAAGGTCGAGGGCGTCACCACCCGTGAACAGGCCCAGGCGCTGGCCGGTGTGCGCCTCCATGTGGATCGCGCCGCCTTGCCGGAGACGGAAGACGACGATTCGTTCTATCACGCCGACCTGATTGGTTTGCGGGCGGAACGGGCCGACGGCAGCCTCTACGGCACGGTCAAGGCGATCTATGATTTTGGGGGCGGCGACGTCCTGGAAATCCGCGTCGGTTCGGGCGCCTTGGAGATGTTGCCCTTCTCCAAAGCCTGCGTGCCGGTTGTGGATGTCCGGGGCGGGCGAATCATCGTCGATCTGCCGACCGTCGTCGAAGCCCGCGAGGGCGACGAAGACGGCGGCGAAGGGGACGATGAGGCCGCTGAGGATGGTGGCGGAGGGCAGGAGCCGTGAATCACGGCGCCGAAGGCCCGCTGCTCTGGACCGCCAAGGTTCTGACGCTGTTTCCGGAAATGTTTCCGGGGCCGCTTGGTCAAAGTTTGGCCGGGAAAGCGTTGGAAAATGGAGTCTGGGCGCTGGAATCAGTGGACATTCGCTCGTTCGCGCGCGATAAACACCGCTCCGTCGATGATACCCCCTTTGGCGGAGGGGCTGGCATGGTCATGCGGCCCGACGTGCTCGACGCGGCGTTGACCGCGACGGTCGGACCTGTGGGAGCGCCGGGGCGTGGCAGGGCAATTTATTTGTCGCCGCGTGGTCGCGTGCTGAACCAGGAACTGGTGAAGGAGTTGGCGGCTGCCCCAGTGGTGACGCTGCTTTGTGGCCGGTACGAAGGGGTGGACGAGCGGGTCCTGGACGCGCATGGCCTTGAGGAAGTGAGCCTCGGGGATTTTGTGCTGTCCGGCGGCGAACCCGCCGCGCTGTGCCTGATCGACGCGGTGGTGCGCTTGCTCCCCGGCGTCATGGGCAACGTGGCGACGGCGGGGGAAGAGAGTTTCGAGCGGGGATTGCTGGAGTATCCCCACTACACCCGACCGTCGGTCTGGACCGATGGGCAGGGTGTGGAGCGCGTGGTCCCGGATGTTCTGATGTCCGGCCACCACGAAAAGGTAAGAGCCTGGCGGCTTGCCGAGGCGGAGCGGATCACAGAGGCCCGGCGACCGGACCTGTGGTCGCTCTACGAGGCGGAGCGCCGGGCGCGGGACGCGAGTGTTACGAACAAGGGTCGACGGCAGGTTCGCCGGCGCGATCCGAAACCGGAGTGACGGTCCGCCGCGAGGCGCGCCGAATGAAAAGGATAGTGCTATGAACCTGTTGCAGCAGATCGAGCAGGAACAGATCGAAAAGGCCCTCGGTGGCAAGACCATTCCCGCTTTCTCGCCGGGCGACACCGTCCGCGTGAACGTGAAGGTCGTCGAAGGCACGCGCGAGCGCGTCCAGGCCTATGAAGGCGTCGTGATCGCCCGCAAGAACGCCGGCGTGAACTCTTCGTTCACCGTCCGCAAGATCAGCTACGGCGAAGGCGTGGAGCGCGTGTTCCCGCTGTACTCCCCGCGCATCGACTCGCTGGAGTTGATCCGCAAGGGCGACGTCCGTCGCGCCAAGCTGTACTACCTGCGCGATCGTCGCGGCAAGTCGGCCCGCATCTCCGAGCGCACGACCGGCCACGGCATCACCCCGCGCGTCAGCAAGAAGGCCGCCGCCGCCGCCGAATAAGGCGGGCCAGCGTCTTTCGCAGGTTCATCACGTCAGCGCCCGGAACCGTCCGGGCGCTGGTCAGTCCCATCATCGTTCTTTGAGGAGTAGGCGCCATGAAGCGCACGTTCCAGCCCAGCAACATCGTGCGCAAGCACCGTCATGGTTTCCGCGCCCGCATGGCGACCGTTGGCGGTCGCAAGGTCATCGCCCGCCGCCGTGCGCGCGGTCGCAAGGTCCTGAGCGCCTAAGTCCGCCATGACGGCGCCGGACCGCGCGGTCGGGCGCCTGATGCGCCGGCCGGAGTTTCTGGCCGTGGCTGGGACACGGCGCAAGCATGTGGCGCCCGGCCTGATTCTCCAGGTGCGTCGGCACGACGAACGACAGCGGCCCGCCCCCGGCGAGCCGCTTGTTCGCGTTGGGCTGACGGCAAGCCGCAAGGTCGGCAACGCGGTGGTGCGCAATCGCGCCCGCCGCCGTTTGCGTGAGGCGGCTCGACAGATTCTTCCCGTCTTCGCGACCCCTGGGCATGATTTTGTCCTGGTGGCGCGCGCCGCCACGGCGGAACGTCCGTGGACCGATCTGATCGGCGATCTCACCGCCGGGTTGAAGCGGCTTGGCCTGTGGGTGGAGCCGCCCGCCCCGGTCGCCATGCCGCCGGTGGCCATCCAGGGCGAATCGGACGCTGGGCCTGTGGACGCCGCCCCGGACGCCGCCCCATGAGTCCGCTGGCCCATGGGCTGCGCGGGCTGGTCTATCTCTACCGCTGGACGCTGTCGCCCTTCGTCGGCTGGCATTGCCGCTTTCAGCCAACCTGCTCCTGCTACGCCATCGAGGCGTTGGAAAAGCATGGGGCCATCCGTGGCGGATGGCTGACGTTGCGCCGCCTCGGGCGCTGTCATCCCTGGGGCGGATCGGGCTATGACCCGGTGCCGGGGCCTGTGACCAACGCGTCAACGGGCGGACAGAGGCAGGCGGCTGTTGCCGCGCGGCGTGAAAACCCGTAATCAAGGCCGCGCACACGCCGCCCTTCTTCAAAGGCCTCACGGCAACCGGGACGCCATGAACGACCAACGCAACCTCATCCTCGCGATTGCCCTGTCGATCGCCATCCTGCTCGGCTTTCAGTATTTTTACGAAAAGCCACGGATGGAGCAGCAGAAGCAACTCGCCGCCCAGCAGGCCGCGCAGGCGGAACTTTCGGCGCCCAAGCCGGTTCCCGGGGCCGCTCCTGGCGGGCTGACGCTCCCCGGACAGGTTCCCGGCACGGTGTCGGACGTCACCAAGGACCGCGCCGCCCTGGTGGCTGAGCAGGTCGCCGCCGGCGCCCGGGTGAAGATCGACACGCCGTCGCTGCACGGCTCGATCAACCTTCAGGGTGGCCGGATCGACGATCTGACGCTGGCGACCTACCACGAGACGCCCGATCCCAAGAGCGCGGAAATCGTGCTGCTGGCCCCGGCGGGAACGCCCGAGGCTTATTACGCCGAATTCGGTTGGGTGCCGGAAGACCGCGCGGTCGCCGCCCCCACCGACAAGACGCTGTGGGCCAGCTCCGGCGGCGTTCTGACGCCGACGCAACCTTTGACGCTGACCTGGGACAATGGCCAAGGGCTGGTCTTCACCCGCAGCATCGCGGTTGACAAAGACTTCATGTTCACGGTGACGCAGACGGTGCGCAACACCGGCGCGGCTCCGGTTCGCCTGATGCCCTACAGTCTGGTGTCGCGCAGCGGCACGCCCCAGACCTCGGGCTATTACATTCTGCATGAAGGTCCGCTTGGCGTGTTCAACGGCAAGCTGAACGAGCAGAAATACGAAGATCTGCGCAAGGCTGGAACCATCTCCAACGAAACCACCGGCGGCTGGATCGGCATCACCGACAAATATTGGCTGGTGTCTCTGGTCCCCGACCAGAAGGAAAAGGTCACGGCGCGCTACGTCCACACCGTGATCGCCAACACCGACCGCTATCAGGCCGACACGCTGGGCGCGGTGGTCGAGGTGGCGCCGGGCGCGTCGGTCGAGCAGACCGGGCGTCTGTTCGCGGGCGCCAAGCAGGTCAATCTGCTGGACGCCTACGCCGACAAGCTGGGCGTCACCAACTTCGATCTGGCGATTGATTTCGGCTGGTTCTATTTCCTGACCAAGCCCTTCTTCTACGCGCTGGATTTCTTCGCCCGCGTGATCGGCAATTTCGGCATCGCCATTCTGATGCTGACCATCTGCGTCAAGGCCGTCTTCTTCCCGCTCGCCAACAAGTCCTATCAGGCGATGAGCAAGATGAAGGCGCTCCAACCGAAGATGCAGGAGCTGCGTGAGAAGTTCGGCGACGATCAGGCTCGGATGAATCAAGAGCTGATGGCCATGTACAAGCGCGAGAAGGTCTCGCCGGTGTCGGGCTGTCTGCCGATCATCATTCAGATTCCGGTGTTCTTCTCGCTCTACAAGGTGCTGTTCGTGACCATCGAAATGCGGCACGCGCCGTTCTTCGGTTGGATTCATGATCTGTCCTCGCCCGATCCGACGACCATCTTCAACCTGTTCGGCCTCATCCCCTGGACGCCGCCTTCCATGCTGCATCTCGGCCTGTGGCCGATCATCATGGGCGTCACGATGTGGCTTCAGCAAAAGATGAACCCGGCGCCGCCCGACCCGGTGCAGCAGAAGGTCTTCCAGTTCCTGCCCATCGTCTTCACCTTCATGCTGGCGGGCTTCCCCGCCGGTCTGGTGATCTACTGGGCCTGGAACAACCTGCTGTCGGTGTTGCAGCAATGGACCATCATGCGCCGCATGGGCGTGAAGGCCTGATCCTTCGTTTGATCGCCTGACATGACCGCCGGTAAACGTTCCCCTTGACGGACGTTTTCCGGCGGTTATGTTTTTGCGATGCATGAGCTGTTCATCAAGCGGGCGGCGATGAAATCCATCGCCCGTCAAATCCCGGCAATCCGCAACCAGATGATGATGGACCTTGAGGCGTTGGCGGCCAACCCCGACGACGCGGCGCTTGATGTGGAGGCCATCGTCGGAACCGGCTATCTGCGGCTGAAATTCCGCAACCTGGCCCGCGCGTTTCGAGCCATCTTCACAAGGGATGATGGGGTGCGCGTCATCGACGTGATGGCGGTCGAACCCAGAGGCCAAGCCTACGACGTCAGGAGGCTGCAACGATGACTGTGCAGTTCATCGCCGACAAGGACGGCAACACCGAATACGCGGTGGTTCCCATCGCCGAATTCGAGGCGCTGCGCGCCCGCGCGATGGATCAGGGCGACATCCGCGCCGCCCTGGACGCCGAGGATGACGAGGATCTGCCCTGGGCGATGGCCCGTCGGCTGATCGAGGGGGAGCCGCCGTTGCGGGTCTGGCGCGAGCATCGCGGCCTGACCCAGGCCGATCTGGCCGCCGCCGCCAGCCTCACCGCCAGCTATGTGTCCCAAATCGAAGCCGGGCGGAAAAGCCCGACGGTCGATGTTTACCGCGCGTTGGCGGCGGCGCTTGGCGTCACCGTCGATGACCTGCTTCTGCAACCGAAAGCGTCCCCATGACCAGCCCGACCAGTTCCGGCCCGACCAAGCCCAGCATCATTTCCGGTTTCGACGAGGCGGCGTTGGAGGCCGGGCGGCTGCTGTTCGCCAAGGAGTGCGATTTCGTCTGGGGGGCCGACGCGCTGAACCAGTTGCCGGAAGCCGATCTGCCGGAGGTCGCCTTCGCCGGGCGCTCGAACGTCGGGAAATCGAGTCTGGTCAACGCGCTGACCGGGCGCAAGACGCTGGCCCGCACCTCCAACACGCCGGGCCGCACCCAGCAGCTCAATTTCTTCAATCTGGGCAACCGGCTGAAGCTGGTGGACATGCCGGGTTACGGCTACGCCAAGGAATCGAAGGAAAAGGTCGAGGCCTGGAACAACATGGTCCGCCGTTTCCTGCGCGGGCGCGTCACCATGCAGCGGGCCTTGGTTCTGGTCGATTCGCGCCACGGGCTGAAGCCCAACGACGAGGAGATCATGGAGATGCTTGACCGCACCGCCGTGCCCTACGTCGTCGTGCTGACCAAGATCGACAAGGTGAAGCCGCATGAACTCGACGCCGTGCGCAAGGCGACCGAGGCGGCCTTGAAGAAGCACCCGGCGGCCTTCCCGGAAATCCACGTCACCAGTTCGGAAAAGAACATCGGCATCGCCGAATTGCGGGCCAGCCTCGCCACGCTCGCCGCCGAATGACCGAATGCCGACGGTGACGCTGACCCCGGCGCTGCTGTTTCTGGCGCAGGCGCTGTTGCTGATCGCCGGGCCGTTTCTGGTCTGGCGGCTGGCCGGGGCGCGTCACGTCGCGCCGATGGTGGTCATCCAGATTCTGGCCGGGATCGCGCTTGGCCCCACGCTGCTCGGGCGGTTGGCCCCCGATCTGTGGGCGATTTTGTTCGCCCCGGCGGCCTTGGCCCCCTTGTCTGGGCTGGCGCTGCTGGCCGTGCTGTTTTTCGCCTTCCTGACGGGCCTGCACCTCGACCCCGCCGAGTTTCGCGGGCGGGGCCGCGCCTTCGCCACGGTGGCCCTGTCGAGCATGGCCGTGCCGACGTTGGTCGGGCTGGGGTTGGGCTGGTGGTTGGCCGGGGCCTATCCCGGCATGGCCGGGCCGCGCGCCACGCCGGGGCTGTTCGCCGCCGGATTCGGCGTTTGCGTCGGCGTCACCGCGCTGCCGGTTTTGGGGGCGATCCTGCGCGAAATGGGGCTGCTGGGCGACCGGATCGGGCGTTTGGCGCTGGGCTACGCCGCCGTCAACGACGCGCTGCTGTGGCTGCTCATCACCGGGGTGTTGGCTTGGGCGGCGGGTGGCTCCGGCGGGTTTGAGGCGATCATCGGGGTGGCGGCGTTGGGCTTCGCCTATGTCGGCGTGACCGAACTGGTCGCCCGCCCGGTTCTGGCCCGGCTGATGGCGCGCGCAGCCCCCGGCGGGGAGATCGGCGACATGGCGGTGGTCGTCACCTGCGCCGCGCTGCTGGCCTCGGCGGCGATCACCGAGATGATCGGGCTGCATTACATTCTGGGGGCCTTCGTCGCCGGGACCGCCATGCCCCGGCGGCTGGCGGCGGCGATTCTGGCGCGGTTGGAGCATTTCTCCACTCTGATCCTGCTGCCTTTTTTCTTCACGCTGACCGGGCTGAAGGTCGATCTGGATTTGGGCGACCCGTCGCAATGGGCGGTGTTCGGGCTGGCGAGCGCGGCGACGCTGGTCGGCAAAATGGCGGGCACGGCGATTCCCGCCCGCCTGACCGGGGAGCGTTGGGTTGACGCCCTGCGGCTGGGCGCGCTGATGCCCTGCAAGGGGTTGATGGAGGTCATCGTGCTGACCATTCTGCTGGAGGCGGGCGTGCTGTCGAACGCCTGTTTTTCCGCGATGGTGCTGATGGCGGTGGCGGTGACGGCGCTGACCCAGCCGATGACCCGGCTGGTGGAGCGTTGGGCGGCTCTTGCCGTTCATGACCAAAAAATTGCCCTCTAGGCAACGGCGTGGGCTTTCCGTTAAAGAAGCCCCACTGACCATCCCGACATAAAAGGGAACCTGCCGTGTCGAACACGACCCGTGACGAGTGGCTGACCAAGGCCCGCACCCTGTCCGAGGCGCTGCCCTACATGCGCCGCTACGCCGGAAGCACCTTCGTCATCAAGTATGGCGGTCACGCCATGGGCGACGCCGCTCTGGCCGAACTGTTCGCCCGCGACATCGTTCTGCTGAAACAGGTCGGCATCAACCCGGTGGTCGTCCATGGCGGCGGCCCGCAGATCGGCCAGATGCTGGATCGGCTGAAGATTCAGTCGAGCTTCATCGACGGCCTGCGCGTCACCGACAAGGCGACGGTCGAGGTGGTCGAAATGGTTCTGGCCGGGTCGATCAACAAGCAGATCGTCGCCGCCATCAACAGCGCGGGCGGCCGCGCCGTCGGCCTGTCGGGCAAGGACAGCAACCTCATCACCGCCCGCCGGTTGGAGCGCGTGCAGCGCGACCCCGACAGCCACATCGAGCAGGTTCTCGACCTCGGCTTCGTCGGCGAACCGCACAAGGTCAACCCGGAAATCCTCAACGCGCTGGCCAAGTCGGACATCATCCCGGTGATCGCGCCGGTCGGCTTTGACGAAAAGGGCGACACCTACAACATCAACGCCGACACGGCGGCGGGCGCCGTCGCGGCGGAGTTGAAGGCGGCGCGCTTCTTCCTGCTGACCGACGTCGCCGGCGTGCTCGACAAGAACAAGACGCTGATCGACACGATGACGCTGGACCAGGCGCGCGCGGCCATCGCCGACGGCACCGCGTCGGGCGGCATGATCCCCAAGATCGAAACCTGCGTCGACGCCGTCGAAAAGGGCGTCGAGGCGGCGGTGATCCTCGATGGCCGGGTGCCGCACGCCCTGCTGCTGGAGATCTTCACCGAAGGCGGCGTCGGCACCCTGATCGGGCGGGAATGACCGCCTATATTGGGGGGTAGACCCCGCAGACCCGACGAGAGCGCCCGATGACCGACCCGCGTGAGGAACTGCTCCGCCAGATCAAGGCCATCCGTGACAAGATGGATCCGAAGCTGGTGGAGCGCGCCAAGCTGGCGGTGTTCGGCAAGGTGCCCTACGACAGCGCCAACGCCAAGGAGGCGGTGGGCCATTTCCTCGACGCCCGCGACGATGGCGGGGCGTTTCGGCGGAAATTGGCCCAGGCGCTGAAGGCGGAAGGGGCGGGTTTGGATCTGGACCCGCCGCCCGCCCCATCGACCACGCCGCCGACCACGCCGCTGGCCAAGCCCCGGCGGGGCGGACGGATGACGTAGGCGAGGAGGCTTTCGCCGCCACCACCGCCCCCAACCAGAGGAGCGCCGCCCGTGCTGCACGTGTTTGTCAACGACGGCGGTCTGTTGCGCTGGGACAAGGAGGCGGACGCCGCGTCGGGACCACTGCCTGAGTCCGTTGTTTGGATCGACCTGCTGAACCCGACCCCTGCCGAATTGGCGCGGGTCGAGGCGATGGTCGGCATGCCGCTGCCGACTCGCGAGCAGATGGCGGAAATTGAAGAGTCGAGTCGTCTGCGCGTCGTCAACGGCGTCCTGTCGCTGACGGTGATGGCGCTGGTCTGGGCGGAAACCGACGAACCGCGTTTGACGGCGGTTGGCTTTGTGCTGGCCGGGCGCTGTCTGGTCACGGTCCACCACATCGACCCCAAGGCGTTCCTGGCCTTCCGCCGCAAGGTCAGCCACGCCCCGATCCCGCTGGCGACCGCCGAGTCGGTGATGGGCGCGCTGGTCGATGGTCTGATCGACCGCACCGCCGCCGTCCTGCGGCGGGCGGGGCTGGAGTTGGACACCATCAACCGCCGCGCCTTCCGGGGGCCGTCCTTGCCCCGGCGCGGCGAGGTGATGGACGATTCGGGAACGCTGAAACGCATCGGCAACACCGGCCATCTGGTCGGCAAGGCCCATGTCAGTTTGGCCAGCCTCATTCGCATGCTGGAGTTCCTGTCCAGCAACGAAGGCTGGAACACCCGAAAGCCAACCCGCCGCTGGGCGCGCACCGCCTTGCAGGACGCCACGGGGTTGGACGAATACAGCGCCTTTCTGTCGTCCAAGGTGGCGTTGCTGCTCGACAGCACGCTGGGCCGGATCAACGTCGAGCAGAACGAGATCGTCAAGATCGTCTCGATCATCACGGTGCTGCTGTTTCCACCGACTCTGGTCGCCAGCGTCTGCGGCATGAATTTTTCGTGGATGCCGGGATCGGACGAATCCTTTGGCTACCCGTCGGCTTTGCTGCTGATGCTGCTGTCGGCGCTGCTGCCGATGATTTTCGTCCGGCTGCGCCGCTGGCTGTAACCTCTCTGTCGTTCGTCTCTGCGATCATCCGGCCTGCTTTCCTTTGACAGCGGGCGCGGGTCTGTGCACCATCGCGGCCATTCCAGGGGGGTCCCGACAAGGGGCTGAGATATCAACGGCGGGCCGTTTCGGCGTCCAGCAGCGTGATGACCCTTTGAACCTGATCCGGGTCATGCCGGCGAAGGGAGGGAACACGCGATGGGGCCGTCTTGCGCGCGGTCCGGTTGGTCCGATCAAAGGCCCCCCATCCGCGATCCATCGCCTCCGTCTGTCCCGGGTTTGTCCGGCCACCTGTCAGACGGAGAAACCCCGTGCCAAAAGATTTCGATCAAGCGATCCGCCCGATCACGACCGGCTCGTTGGCCGCGTCGCGCAAACGTTATGTTTTGAGCAGCCGCTTTCCCGACCTGCGCGTCGCCCTGCGGGAGATTTGCCTGGGCGGCGGCGAGCCGCCCTTGACCGTCTATGACGCCTCCGGCCCCTACACCGACCCGTCGGTTCACATCGACGTGCGCAAGGGGCTGGAGGCGCTGCGCCGCGACTGGATCGTCAGCCGCCGCGACGTCGAGCCGACCGAAGGCGGCGCGCTGCGCGGCAAGCCCGGCGTCGCCGTCACCCAGATGGCCTACGCCCGCGCCGGGATCGTCACGGCGGAGATGGAGTATGTCGCCATCCGCGAGAATCTCGGGCGGTTGGCCGCGCTGGACACGCCGCGCGACGGCGAGGATTTCGGCGCCTCGATCCCCGATGTCGTCACGCCGGAGTTCGTCCGCGACGAGGTGGCGCGCGGGCGGGCGATCATCCCGTCCAACATCAACCACCCCGAATCCGAACCGATGATTATCGGGCGGAATTTCCTGACCAAGATCAACGCCAACATCGGCAACTCCGCCGTCACCTCGTCGATTGAGGAGGAGGTGGAGAAAATGGTGTGGGCGATCCGCTGGGGCGCCGACACCGTGATGGATCTGTCCACCGGGGCCGACATTCACCAGACCCGCGAATGGATCCTGCGCAACGCCCCGGTTCCCATCGGCACCGTGCCGATCTATCAGGCGTTGGAAAAGGTGAACGGCAAGGCCGAGGATCTGACCTGGGAGCTGTTCCGCGACACGTTGATCGAACAGGCCGAGCAGGGGGTGGATTACTTCACCATCCACGCCGGTTTGCGGTTGGCCCACATCCCGCTGACCGCCAAGCGCGTGACCGGCATCGTGTCGCGCGGCGGCTCGATCATGGCGAAATGGTGCCTGTCGCACCATCGCGAGAATTTTCTCTACGACCATTTCCCGGAAATCGTCGAGCTGTGCCGTCGCTACGACGTGGCGCTGTCGCTGGGCGACGGCCTGCGTCCGGGCAGCCAGGCCGACGCCAACGACGCCGCGCAATTCGCCGAGTTGGAGACGCTGGGCGAATTGACCAAGGTGGCGTGGGAACGCGACGTCCAGGTGATGATCGAGGGGCCGGGCCATGTGCCGCTGCACAAGATCAAGCACAATGTGGACAAGCAGTTGGCGCTGTGCGGCGAGGCCCCCTTCTACACGTTGGGGCCGTTGGTGACGGACATCGCGCCCGGCTATGACCACATCACCAGCGCCATCGGCGCGGCGATGATCGGCTGGTTCGGCACCGCCATGCTCTGCTACGTCACGCCCAAGGAGCATTTGGGGCTGCCCGACCGCGACGACGTCAAGGCCGGTGTGATCGCCTACAAGATCGCCGCCCACGCCGCCGATCTGGCCAAGGGCCATCCGGGCGCCCGGTTGCGCGACGACGCCATGTCGCGGGCGCGCTTTTCCTTCCGTTGGCGCGATCAGTTCGCCTTGGCGCTTGATCCCGACACGGCGGAATCCTTCCACGATGAGACGCTTCCGGCGGAAGGGGCGAAGACCGCGCATTTCTGTTCGATGTGCGGGCCGAAATTCTGCTCGATGAAGATCACGCAGGAAATCCGCGACGCCGCCGAATCCGGGATGGCGGACATGGCCGAGAAGTTCCGGTCATCGGGCGGCGAAATCTATCAGCCGCAAGCGTAACGGGACGTGGCCGGGGCGGCGGACCTCGCCCCGGTCAGCCTGTCAATCGCGTGTCAATCCAGGGAAAAGATTTTCGCCCCAGCCCCGCTGTCCAGCAGCACGGTGGCGAACAGGGTCAGGATCGGCGCCAGAAACATCAGACCGATCACGCAGCGGATGACGATGTCCTTGCGGCGGGCGGAGCGACAGAGGGGGCAATCCTTGGGGCCATGCCCGTAATCGGCGCCGCAATAGGGGCAGGCGGTGGTGTCGCTCATGATGAACCGGGCTTTCGGCGGGCGCGCCAGCGTCGCGATGGTGTCAAATCGGACGCTTATTGTGGCGCATCCGGCCCGCCAACCGTCATGAAATCCCTGTCATCCGGGTCTTGTCGGCGTGGCTCAGGCGGCCTGCGCCATCGGGGCGATTCCGGCCACCACCCGTTTGAACTGCTCGACAAAGCGGCTCTGGTCCTGGTCATGAATGGTGAAGGTGACGTGCAGGCGGCCATTGGGGTTGACCGAACGGATGGTCGCCGGAACCGCCACATCGACGCCGCTCAAGGTGAGGCGCGTCGATTGACCGACGGACAGACCGGCGATGGTCTCGGCGGGCAGGCCGCTGATCTGCGCGCCGCCTTCGGACGCGTTGTCGATGGTGACGGCAAGCTCGCGTCCGCCGATCTGCAAGCCGCCCGGGCGGTTGATCGGGTAACGGGCGAACTGGCGCCGGTTGACCTCCGGCGTGGCGGTGCGGATCGCCTGGATCAGCACGCGGCGCAATTGGTCGATGCTGGCCGCCACGGTTCCGGACAGCGCGTTGACCTCGGTCGCTCGTTCGCCGGTCGCGGTGGCTTCCGACGACACGTCGGCGATGCGGAACGCCACCTCTTGCGCGGCGTTGGAGGTCTGGACCACGTTGCGGGCGATCTCGCCGGTCGCGGCCTCCTGCTCTTCAATCGCGGCGGCGATGGTGGTGGAGACGGTTTCGACGCCGCGCACCTGATCGGCGATGGCGCGCACCGCCTTCACCGCGTCGGACGTCGTCGCCTGGATGGCGGCGATCTGCGATTCGATTTCGTCGGTCGCGCGCGCCGTCTGCCCGGCCAACGCCTTCACCTCGCTGGCGACCACGGCGAAGCCCTTGCCGGCCTCTCCGGCGCGGGCGGCTTCGATGGTGGCGTTCAGCGCCAACAGGTTGGTTTGCCCGGCCACGTCGTTGATGAGGGTCGTCACCTCGCTGATGCGGGTGACAGCCTCGGACAGGCGTTGGATGGTCGCCTCGGCGTGGGTTGAGGCGTCGACCGCTTGCCCGGTCATCATGGTGGCGGTGTTGATCTGGGTGGCGATTTCGCGGATTGACGCGCTGAGCTGTTCGGACGCGGCGGCGACGGTCTGGGCGTTGCTGAGCGCCTGGGTGGCGGCGGCGGCGACGTTCTGGCTGTTGTCGCTGACCGCGCGGGCCGATTCCGCCATGCGCATGGCGTTGCCCGCCATCTGGCCGGTGTGGGTGGCCACGGTGTCCACCGCGTTGGTCGCCTCGCGCTCCACCGTTTCGGCCATGCGCAGCAAAGCGGCTTCTTTTTCCTGTTCGGCGTGGACGCGGTCCTCGTCCTGGGCGCGGCGCAGCCGTTCGGCTTCCTGGGCGTTGTCCTTGAAGACGCGCAGCGCCGACGTCATCGCGCCGATTTCGTCCTGGCGCGAGGCCTCGGGGATGGCGACGGCCAGATCGCCCTGGGACAAGGTGCGCATGATCGCCGTCAGCGCGACGACGGGGCGGACCACCCGGCCCAAGATGCCCAGCACGCCCAGCACCACCACGGCCAGCACCAGGGCCGTCACCACCCACACGGCGGTCATGAACAGGGATTCGCGGCTGGCCGCGTAGACTTCGGTCTCGCTGTTGTAGCGGTTGGTGGCGGTGACGATGGCGTCCACCTCGGCCCGGTGGGCGGCGTAGGCGTCCGACAAAGCCTTGTAGGAGGCGCGGGTCGCCGCCTCGTCCTTTTTGGCCAGGGCGGGCAGGAATTTGGTCTCGACCTCCGTCCAGAACCGCATGACCGGGGCGTGCGAGGCGACGGTGAGCTGTTTGAGGATGGTCGGGTTGAAATCCTCCTTCAGCCAATACTCGTGCCGCTCGTCGTAGTCCTTGCGAAGCTGGACCAGCCGCTCTTGCCGCTGCTTGACCGTGGACGGGTCGTTCAGCGCCAACGTCGCTTCCAGATAGGCTTCGATGACGTATTCCGGCGGTGGCAGGATGTCGGCGATCAGATCCTTGCCCAGCACGATCCGCTGATAGATCGGGCCGCCCACCTTCAACTCCCGGATGGCGAGCATCCCGGTGGCGGCGACCACGATGAAGCCCAGAGTCACCACGACGCCAAAAAGGTTGGTCAGGGCGGCGATCTTGAGGTTTTTCAGCATGTCGGGGACCCTTCAGCGGAACGACGTCTGAAGGGTTGGATGTCAAATGCGCGGCGGGAAAACAAGCAGAAAGTTACAAAATATTAACCCCAAAAAGAAACGATGTTTCTTTGTGCAGGCTGCTCATGTTTTGCACACGGTTTGCTTGTTTTGATACCAAAGCGCCCTATGACATTTTTATGTCAGAGCCAAAGTGCCGACCCATCCGACCAAAGCCAGAATCACCAGCATCAGCAACGCCACCCCCATCACCAAGTTGCTGCGGCGAATCGAAAGGCAATGCGGGCAGGTGGGGGCGTCCGCCGCGTGTTTGTTGCCGCAGCGGGGGCAACGGACGGTCGGATCCGTCATGGCGTCCTCATCAAAAACACAAATGGAGGCGGAGGTTAGCACAGGCGGTCGCGGCGCGGCACGCGGTTTAGGGCGCGCCATCCTCGTCACCCGTCGTCAGGTCGGACTCGTCGGGGTCATGCGCCAGAAGGTCGCCCGGTTGGCAATCCAGCACGGCGCAGATCTTGGCCAGAGTCTCAAACCGCAGGCCCTTCACCTTGCCGGTGCGCAGCAGCGACAGGTTGGCTTCGGTGATGCCGATGCGTTGGGCCAAATCCTTGGCCTTCATCTTCCGGCGGATCAGCATCAGGTCGAGCGTGACACGAATGGGCATAAGTTCAGACGAAACCCGCGTTTTCATCGGCCAGGGCCGCAGCCTCGCCCATCACCCAGGCGATGACCAGCAATACCACGCCCAACAGAACGACGAACAGGTCGCCCGTGCTGAGCGACAGCGCGCCGTGCGGCCCGTCCGCCGGGTTGTGGCGCAGGACCGCCAGCGACAGCAGCAGGGAGCCGACCGGCTCGCTGACCCCCGACGCCATCAAGGACAAGGAAAAACGCCGCAACCGCCGGGCCGAGGTTGGGGCGAACACCATTCCGGCGGCGAACCCCCGGAACAGCGCCCGCAACTCCCACATCCCCCACAGGCCGGGCAGGGCGGCGACCAGCAGGGCGGCGGCGGCGAGCGCGGATTCCTCCAGCGGCAACGCCCGCACCGGCAGGCGCAGCCCGGCCAGCCAGGGATGGCTGGCCAGCATCACGTCGGAGAAGGCGACGGCGTAGAGAATGATCCCGGCGGGGGTCAGCAGCAGCAGGGCCGTCATCACGGCGGACAGGCGGCGGCTGACGCGGATGATTCGCGCCTGACGAACCCGACGAAGCTCCTGACTCATGCCGTGATCTCCCAAAAAATTACTTCTTGGCAATAACGAATTATCGAATTACAGAAAGAATGTGCTCCGGTCAAGGCGCCGGATCGGGGGCGCGCTCCGACATCCCGTTTTCCTGTTTCAACCGTTGATGAGGTCGTTTCATGCTCCGTCCCCTTTGCGCGCTGGCCCTTCTGGCGACGACCAGCGCCTGCACGACCGTCTTTCAAATCCCCGTCACCGGCGCGCTGGGCGACAAGACGCCCCTGTCGGGCATCGCTCAGGCGCGGTCGGACTCGGCGCTTGGCCGCTACGCCGTGCAGACGGCGGACAAGAGCCTATCCTGCAACGGCGTTTACGACGCGTCGAGCGTCGAGCCGCGCATGATCGTCGCCGTGTCCTGCGACGATGGCCGTTACGGCGCGGTGGACATCCGCCGCTCCCCCGATCTGATGAGCGGATCGGGAACCGGGCGGCTGAACGACAACACCCCGGTGCGCGTCGAATTCAGCCCGCCGCCGAAGGCCAAGGAGTGACCAGCCTTACGCCGTCACCCCTGGCGCGCGTCCGCTGGCGAGGATCGCCTCGCGGGCGGCGCGCGAGGGGGCCAGGCGTTGGCGGGCGGCGGCCAGAACCGGGGCGGGGGCCTGTCGCGGGGTTCCCGCTTGGAAGGGCGGGGCGGGCGCGTATTCCAGGCAGAGTTGGATGGTTTCCGCCTCCGTCTGGCCCAGCAGGGCGGCGATGACCGTCAGGCCGAAGTCGATCCCCGCCGTCACGCCGCCCGCCGTGATGAGCGCGCCGTCCTGAACCACCCGCCCCTCGGTCGGGATGGCGCCGTAGCGGGCGAGGAAATCAACGGCGTTCCAATGGGTGGCGGCGCGTTTGCCGACCAGCAGCCCCGCCGCCCCCAGCACCAGCGCCCCGGTGCAGACGGAGGTGACGAAGCGCGCCCGCGCCGCCTGTTCGCGGACGAAGGCCAGCGTCTCGGCGTCTTCCAACAGCGCGTTGATTCCGCCGCCGCCCGGCACGCACAGCACGTCCAGCGGCGGGCAATCGGCGAAGCGGGTGGTCGGCGTCAGGATGAGGCCGGTGGCCGAGCGCAGCGGGGCGCAATCCTTCCACAGCAGATGAACCTCGGCGTCGGGCGCGCTGGCGAACAGCTCGTAAGGGCCGGACAGGTCAAGTTGCTGAACGGCGGGGAAGGCGAGAATGCCAAAGCGCAGGGTCATGATGGCGGCTCCGTCAGGGATCGTGGGCGGGTTGACGGGGGCAGGATAGCGCGCGACGCTGTGGCGCAATCGCCAATCACCCCGCGAATCCCGCCAATGACGCTTTCCGCGCCGCCGCCCCGCCGCGTCGAGATTTTGGGCTTTCCCGACGCGCAGCTTCTCGACATCGCCGGGCCGACGCAGGTCTTCGCCACGGCCAACGATCTGGCGGTCGCGGCGGGGGCGCCGCCGCCCTACGCTTTGGCCGTGGTGGCCGCCGTCCCGCCGGTGCGGACGACCGCCGGGCTGAGCCTGAGCGCCGAGCCGTTGCCGCCGCCGGACCAACCGCTCGACACGCTGATCCTGTCGGGCGGGACCGGAGTCCGCCGGGCCTGCGCCGACGCGGCGCTGGTCGCCTGGGTCGCCGCCCGCGCCGGGGCGGCGCGTCGGGTGGCGTCGGTGTGCAGCGGGGCCTTTCTGCTGGCCCAGGCCGGGCTGTTGGACGGGCGGCGCGCCGTGACCCATTGGCAACGCTGCGCCGAGTTCGCCGCCCGCTTTCCCAAGGTGCGACTGGATCCCGACCCGATTTTCATCCGCGACGGCGCGGTCTGGACCTCGGCGGGGATCACGGCGGGAATCGATCTGGCGCTGGCGCTGGTCGAGGAGGATTTGGGGCGCAAAACGGCGCTGGCCGTGGCCCGGCAACTGGTGGTCTTCCTGAAGCGTCCCGGCGGACAGGCGCAGTTCAGCGCGACCTTGAGTTTGCAAGAGGGGGCCGCGCCGGAGGATGGCGCCCGTTTCGACCGGCTGCACGCCTGGATCGCCGAGAATCTGCGGGGCGACCTGTCGTTGCCCGCGCTGGCCGAACAGGCGGCGATGAGCGCGCGCAGCTTCTCGCGCCATTACCGGCAGGCCACCGGGCGCACCCCGGCCCGCGCGGTGGAGCAAATCCGCGTCGAGGCCGCCCGTCGGATGTTGGAACAGGGCGCGTCGGTGGCGCAAACGGCGGCGCGTTGCGGCTTTGGCGCGGAGGACACCATGCGTCGCAGCTTCCTGCGTCAGATCGGCGCCAGCCCGCAGGGCTACCGCGAGCGGTTTTGAAGGGGGCTTCTATCCCTGCGGCGCCCGCAGCTCCACCGCCTGCAAACGGCGTGGGCTGTGGTCGAGCGGCTCCAACAGGGGCAACTCCGCCCCGTCCGGCGCGGCGTCCAGGTCGCGGAAGCGGCGGGCGCTGACCAGCACGCGGGATTCCAACGTGCCGACCGCGCCGTTGTAGCAGCCCACCGCCTTGTCGAGCTGCGCCCCCAGCCGTTCCATATGGCCGCCCAGATCGGACAGCCGTTTGTACAGTTCGCCGCCCAACGCGCTGATGTCGCGGGCGTTGTCGGCCAAACGCTCTTGCCGCCAGCCATAGGCGACGGCGCGCAGCAGGGCGATCAAGGTGGTCGGCGTCGCCAGAATCACCCGGTGGTCGATGCCCGCCTCGATCAGGGTGGCGTCCTGCTCCAGCGCGGCGGAAAAGAAATTCTCGCCGGGCAGGAACAGCACGACGAATTCCGGGCTGTGGGCGAACTGGTCCCAATAGGCCTTGGTCCCCAACTGCTTCATGTGCTCGCGGACATGGCGGACATGGCGGGTCATGCCCTCGCGCCGCCCGGCCTCGTCCGTCGCCTGGACGCCGTCGAGATAGCCCTCAAGCGGGGTTTTGGCGTCCACCACGATGGTTTTGCCGCCGGGCAGGGTGACGGTCAGATCGGGGCGCAAGCGTCCGGCGCCGCTGTCCACGGTGGCTTGCTCGACAAAATCGCAATGATCGAGCATCCCGGCCATCTCGCAGACCCGGCGCAACTGGATTTCGCCCCAACGCCCGCGCGCCGCCGGGGTGCGCAGGGCGCGCACCAGATTGCCGGTTTCCGAACGCAGTTGCGTTTGCGATTCGACCAGCGACAGCACCTGTTGCTTCAGCCCCTCATAGGCCCCGGCGCGGGTCGATTCCAGCTCGCGGATTTGCCGGTCCATGCTTTCCAGCGTCTGGCGGACCGGATCAACGATGGCGGCGATGGCGGTTTGCCGCTTGTCCAGATCGCCCCGCGCCTGCTCCTGAAAGCCCGACAGGGTTTCGCGGGCGAGGTCGAGAAAGCTGCGGTTGTTGTGGTGCAGCGCCTCCGCCGACAGCGCCTTGAAGCTGTCGGACAGCGCGGCCTGCGCGCGTTCCAGCAGGGCCAGTTTTTCGGCGGCGGCGGCGCGTTCGGCGTCCAGACGGGCGGTCAGACGGGCGTGCTGCTCCCGCGCCGCCGCCACCTCGCCGGTCAAACGGGTGATCTGGTGGTCGCGCGCCTCGATCTCGTCGCGCAGATCGTCTTCGCCGCGTTCGGCCATGTCCAGCCGGGCGGCCAGTTCGGCGTGCAGGGCGGCGGAGTCGGCCTGCGCGCGCCCGGCGGCGGCGCTCAACAGCGCCCACACCAGCCCACCCCCCAGGCACAACCCAACGGCCAGCCCAAGCGCCAACGACAGCCCATCCACCGCGATCTGCTGCATCACCGTTCCGCTTCGCCCGCCAGTGGTTCAAGGGGATTTGTTCAAGGTTTGAATTGGTTGACAGTTTACAGGAACGAATCAAGAATTGGAACGGGTGGAGAACGGCCTTTCCACCTTCCCCAAACGCGCCGCCGCGCCATATCGGAAGCCATGCCAACGCCCCCCGCCGCGCCGCCGTCCGATCCCGCCGCATGCCCGCCATCCTGCGGCGGGCCGCGCGTCCGCGCCATTCCGCCGGGCGAGGATCGCGAGCGGCTGATCTGCCCGGATTGCGGCTTCATCGCCTATCAGAACCCGTTGATCGTCGTCGGCTCCGTCGTCACCTGGGAGGATGGGCGGATTCTGCTGTGCCGCCGCTCCATCGAACCGCGCCGGGGTTTCTGGACCCTGCCCGCCGGTTACATGGAGGAGCGCGAAAGCACCGCCGAGGGCGCCGCCCGTGAAGCGTGGGAGGAGGCGCGGGCGCGCATCGCCGTCGGCCCCCTGCTGGCGATCTACGACCTTCCGCGCATCAGCCAGGTCCAATTGATCTTCCACGCCCGGCTTTTGTCGGACGACGTGTCCGCCGGGCCGGAAAGCCTGGAGGTCGGCCTCTTCGCCTGGGACGCGATCCCGTGGGACGAGCTGGCCTTCCCCACCGTCCATTGGGCCTTGCGCGAGCATGGCGACCGGCAGGGCCGCGTTGACGGCGCCCCGGCGGTCAACCCGACGCCGGAAACGTTGGCGCGCTGGGGCTGGGCGTCTTGAACGTTGGCCTTCAAGGTCTTTTCCATCCGCGCGAAGAGGGGTGTGGCCGTCGGCTCCACTCTTGTCTTTGACGCGCCTTAAAGGGACGCTTGGGCGACCTCTGGTTGATCCTGACGCGAGGCGCCAATCTCTTTGATGGTTTGTCAAAAATTGTTGGTTGACATTGAATTTTCAGCTTCTACAGTTTGGATAGTTGATTTGCGAAAGGTCAAGAAATGCCGAGTGTTGGAAATAAAAAGACGCTTGTCGCTCCTCTTCTGTTTCAGAAGCGTGTGAGTGTTTCTGGCGAGGTTGCCGCCCAGTATGTTGGGACTGACACCGAAATGGACCCGAAGGAAGCTTTTGTGAAGCCGATTGTCAGCGACGAAAAATCCGGTAAGGCGTGATTTTCTTTTGATGGACGACGGTTTTACACTGATTGTTTCCTACGGGGCCGATGACCATGTGAATCTGGTGCGCGCCGAATTGGCGGCTCTGGGTTCGCAGGTCATTGTGTTTGACACAGCCGAATTCGGCTCGACGGTCAACATTGGTTTCGTGGTTGAACGGGGCGTTCCTCTCACCAGACTTTTTGTCCAGGGCTGTGAGCACAGCGGCGCTGCGGTCAAGTCTGTTTATTTTCGCAGCGCAGGATTGCCGCGCGCGCCTCATGTGAGCGACCTTGCGGCGCGCAAGATGGCCGAATCTGAGATGCGCTGGACGTTGGAAGGCGCGCTGATGGCCATCGACGGCGTTCTGTGGATGAATCATCCCAACGCCAACCGCCATGCCCGCAACAAACTGTTGCAGCTTCGGATGGCTGTCGGGCTGGGTTTCGCCGTGCCGGAAACCTTGGTGTCGGCGACCCCGGATGAGATCAGAGACCGCTATCGGGCCTGGGATGGCCGGATGGTGGCCAAGCTTGCCGGGGGCCAGATCATCGGCGAATCCATCGAGTCTCAGTATGTCGTCTACACGACGCCGATCACGCCGGATGATTTGGCGGACGATGGCGCGTTGGCGGCGTGCCCGGCCATTTACCAGCGGCGCGTCGCCAAAGCCTATGAGCTGCGGGTCACGGTCGTTGGGGGCGCCGTTTTCACCGCCCGCATCCAGAACCGGGCGCGGGGCGACGAGGCGGTCGATTGGCGGGCTGTTGGTTACGCCGGGTTGGACATTCTCCCGCAGGATCTGGATCCGGTGGTGGCGGCGCGGTGCGTGGCGTTGTCGCGCGCGTTGGGGCTTGAGGTGGCCGGATTGGATTTGATCGTCACCCCGGATGGCGAGGTGTTTTTTCTGGAGATCAACGCGGCGGGCCAATGGGCCTGGATGGAGCAGGCGACCGGCCTGCCAATCGCGGCGGCGGTCGCTCGGCGGCTGGCCAATCCATCCGCATCTCCATGACCACCGGCAAACCGCCGCTGCCGACGGCGCCGATTCTGGTCGCCGGGTTGGCGCGGGCTGGCCACGCCGCCTTGGCCCGTTTGGTCGGGTTGTTTCCGTCGGGAACGCTGCACGCGTGGGACGCGAACGACGGCACGGCGATGCAGGCGCGCGCCGCCCAATGGCGACGGCGCGGCGTGTCGGTCAATCTTGGCGGCGATGGTCTGTCGTCGCTCGCTGCCGGAGCGCCCTTTGGCGCCATCGTGAAGAGTCCGGGCATTTCGCTGGACGCGCCCTTGCTCCAAGCCGCTTTGACCCAGGGCGTGCCGGTCCTTGACGAGCTTGAGATCGGCTGGCGGCTGTGTTCCACGCCGATCACGGCGGTGACGGGGACGAACGGCAAATCGACGACCTGCGCCCTGATCGCGGCGATCGCGCGCGCGGCGGGGCGAGCGGTTCAACGGGTCGGCAACACGGAATTCGGACCGCCGCTGTCCGCCGCTCAACTCGGCCCGATGGTGGTCTGCGAGGTCTCAAGCTTCCAGTTGGAGGCCGCGCCGAGTTTTCTGCCCGCCATCGCCGTTTTCACCAACCTGTCGATGGATCATTTGGATCGTCATGGCGCGATGGAGGCCTATGGCCGAATCAAGCAACGGATGTTTGCGGTCGATGGACGAACCTGCGGCTGCGCCGTGGTGAACGCCGACGATCCTTGGGGGAGGCGGATTCTGAACGCGGTTCAGCAGGCGGGTGGCCGCAGTCTGTCCTATGGTTTGTCCCCATCCGCCGATCTGCGGCTGATCGACGTCCGATGGACGATGCGCGAGGCCAACGCGCGCCTTGCCCATGAGGGCCGCGTCATCGACCTGCCGTCCCGATTGCCAGGACGGCACAACGCGCTGAACATCGCCGCCGCTGTCGGCGCCGCTTTGGCGTCCGGCATAGGGTGGGACGCCATCGCCGCCGGGGTGGCGGGGGCGGAGGCGCCGCAGGGGCGCTGCGGCTTGATCGATGAGGGGCAACCCTTTGACGTGGTGGTCGATTACGCTCACACGCCCGATGGAATCACCCAGTTTCTGGACGCCATGCGCGCCATCACGGTGGAGCGCGGCGGCGCCTTGCGGACCGTGTTCGGGGCGGTTGGTCTGCCCGATCCGGTCAAGGCGCGCGGTTGCGCCCAGGCGGCGCGCCGGTTGAGCGACCACGTCATTTTCACCACGGGATCGGCCCCGCGCAGCTCCCGCCTTCTGCGCCTGCGCGAACTGCGCGACGCTGGGCGGGAGATTGGGCCGGTTGAGCTTGTTCTCGACCGTCGTCGGGCCATCCAACGGGCGCTTGTTTCGGCCCGTCCGGGGGACGTCGTCGCCATTTTGGGGTTGGGCGCGCTGCGTTATCAGACGCTCAACGACAAGGGGGCCTATGCCCCCTTCAACGACGCGACCGTCGCCGCGTCCCTGCTTCGGGAGCGGTCGCTGTGAAGGTTGTCATCGCCTTGCGGGCTATGGAAAATCCGGGTGGGCTGCAAACCTTCCTGACGACCATCGCCGATCATCTGCCCGCCCTTGGGCATGAGGTGGTGATGTACGCCCTCTCCCTGGGGATGATGGCGGACTTCGCGCGCCGTCGGGGAATTCGAATCGTCAGCGAACTCGGGCATCTGCCGGGGCGGGCGGACGCCACAATCGCCTGCGACAAGGTGCTGGCCGTCGAGATGGCGGCCCGCTACCCACGGGCCAGACGCCTGTTCACCATGCACAGCGCCGATGAGTTCTGGTTGCCGCCGCTGGAACCGGGAATCGTCGCCGGGACCATCGCGCCGAACGACCGGCTGGCCACGCTCGCCCGTGGCTGCGCTGGCGCCGGCGAGGTCATTCGCGTTCGCCAGCCGGTTGATTTGTATCGGTTTCTTCCGCGTGGCCGGGCGCGAGAAACGCCGTTGAGCGTTCTGTTGCTGGGGAATTACGCCAATTTTGCCGATGTGGGCGCCAATCAGCTTTACGCCGCCTGGTCGGATCGTGGATTGGAATGGAACCGCTGCGGCCACCCACGCCCGACCATCGACGTGGCGGGCGACATCGCCAAGGCCGACATCGTCGTGGGCTATGGGCGGTCGATTCTGGAGGCGATGGCCTGCGCCCGCCCCGCCTATGTTCACGAGCATTCCGGGTCGGACGGCTGGGTTACGGAGGACAGCTACGCCCGGATGGAGGCCGACGGTTTTGCCGGAACCGCCCTGCGCGCGCAGCCGACCCAACGGCAGCTTAGCGAGGATTTCGCCCGCTACGACGCCATTCTGGGCGCCGTGGGGCATGATTTGATTCGCGCCCATCACGACGCCCGCTTTGTCACCGCCGGTTTGATGGCCAGCATCGCCGGGTTTGATCCGCCCACCCACCGCTATGACGCGGAGGCGTTGGCGTCGATGAGGGACTTGGCCGTTCTGCTCTATCGCTCCACCAACATGGTTCAAGCGTTGCGCGACGAGATGCGGGTGCGTCGGTTGGCCTATGAAAAGGATGTCGCCGACCTCAAGGCGTTGAACGCGAAACAAGACATGGTGATCGCGCAGCAAAGGGCGCTTATCCTCAAGAGCGCGTCAAAGGCGAAAGCGAAGCCGAGGAAACGCTGAATCCAGCGTGTGGGGCGGGGCGTCACTCCGCCGAGAATTTCGCCACCAGCTCCTTGGTCTCGTCGCCGCGTCGGATGGTCAACGGCAGCCAGGTTCCCGGCGTTTGGCGCTGGACCAGGGCGGTGAGGTCGGCGGGCTGGCGGATCGGGCGACCGGCGGCGGCGATCAGCCGGTCCCCGGCTTGCAGCCCGCTGGCCGCCGCCACGCCGCCCTCCAACACCCGCTCGATCCGCACACCCTCCGCTGAAGGTTCCAGTTGCACGCCCAGACGCGGGCGCGGCGGTTCGGCGGGCTCGGACGCCGGGCCAAGGCCGAACACCACGTCGGCGATGCGGCCATCCAGCGATTCGCAAGCGCGGTCGGCGTCCCAGGGCAGCAGCACCACCGAATCGGTGAGGCCGAGATCGGCCAACTGGCGCGGCACGCCGTTGCGGTGGGTGATGTGGCCCTCGCCGAGAATCGCGACGACGGCGCGTCCGCTGGTTCGTCGGGTGTCGGCGATCCGTTCGGCCATCGCGCGGTCCCAGACGGTTTGCGCCTCGATGAAGCGTTGGGCGGCGGGGTTGGGCGGAGCGGGGGCGTCGCTGGCCGCGTCCGGCTCGTCTTTGTTCGTCCCGTCCTTGGGCGCGCCCTCTTTGGTCGGGTGCGCGGCCATCGCCTTGGTCAGGCTGTCGCGGTAGGCGTCGCTGGGGGCGGCGGGTTGGCCGACGCCCTCGCGCTCGGTCGGCGGGATGGCGGCCCAGCCGTCGCGGGCGGTGCGGGCGATCAGGCCGCGCTCGACGTTCAGCGCCACCAACGGCAGACGGTTCATCCGGGCGAAGCGCAGGATCGGCAGGTAATATTCGGGATCGAAGCCCCAAACCGCGCGCCAGTCGCTGGCGGTCAGAAAGGCCGCTTCGTCCAACTCTCCCGCCATCCAGCGGTCCAGCGCCGCCTGCGCCCGGCGCGGCAGCATCTCCAGACCGATGGCCAGATCGGGGTTGTGCGCGTGCAGCCCGGCCAGGGTGTGGAGCTGCCAGCGGTGATGATCGGGCTTGTCGTGCTGCTCGCCCAGCAGGATGACGGGGAATTCGGCGATTCGCCGCAGCGGCGTGGCGTCGGTCAAGGGCTTGCCCTCGCCATCAGCCCAGACGCCGGGGGCGACGCAGGCCGCCGCCGGGGCTGGCGTCGTCGGGCGCGGCTCGTCGGCATGGGCCGTCCCGGCCCCCAGACACAGGGCGGCGGCGAGCAGCAGGCGGCGGAATGGACGGCACGGCACGGGCGGCGGCTCCAACAGGGAGGGGTTCGGCGTCAAGGTTGGGCGTCGCGGCGAAAACATCAATCGCGAATCGCTCGCAACTCTTCCGCCGCGCGGCAAAGCGCGGTAACATGGGGTCATGCCACACCGCAAAACCGTCATTCTCACCGGCGCCAGCCGGGGCATCGGACACGCCACCGTCGCGCGCTTCAGCGCCGAAGGCTGGCGCGTGATCTCCTGCGCGCGGGAGGACATTCCGGCCCATTGCCGCCGCGATCCCAACTGGACGCACCACATCCCCACCGATCTGGCCGATCCGGCCAGCCGGGCCGCTTTCGTTGAGGAAGCGAATCGGGTGTTGGATGGCGGGCCGCTGCACGCCCTGGTCAACAACGCGGGCATCTCGCCGAAAACCCCGATCAAGGAGCGGCTGGGCTGCCTGAACGGCTCCATCGAGGGCTGGCATCAGGTGTTCGAGCTGAACTTCTTCGCGCCGCTGGTGCTGGCGCGCGGCTTCGCCGCCCCGCTGTCGCGCGGCAAGGGGGCGATCGTCAACGTCACCTCCATCGCGGGCCATGGCGTGCATCCCTTCGCCGGGTCGGCCTATTCGACCTCCAAGGCGGCGCTGTCGGGCCTGACCCGCGAAATGGCGGTGGAGTTCGCCGAGATCAACGTGCGGGTCAACGCCGTCGCCCCCGGCGAGATCGAAACGGCGATGACCGGGCCGGAATACGACGTGCTGATCCCGCGCATTCCCTTGAAGCGCATGGGAACCCCGGCGGACGTCGCGGCGGTGATCCATTATCTGTGCGGCCCCGACGCCGGTTACGTCACCGGAACCGAAATGTTCATCACCGGCGGCCAGCATCTGTTTTGATCGGTTGGGGGCTTGGCCGTTGGTCCGGCTTGCCGGACGGGCGACGGCCCCCAATATCCCGGTCATGCCGCACATCCCCGCCAATCGCCCGCCGCGCTCCCTGATCCTGTCCGGCCTTGCCGCGCTGGCCCTGTCGGCCTGCGTCGCCGCGCCGATGGGGGAGCGGCGGCGGGAGGAGGGCGCTTATCCCAGCCCGACCTTTCGCCCAATTGAGTTGGAAACGCGGAGCACGCGGATGGACATGCCGCGCGCCGCCGTCACCCCGCCCGACGACCGGCGGCGGCGCGACAACCCGCTCCGCACGGTGGAGCGTCGTCCGCGCGTGGGATCTTCGTCGCCGCCCGATTCGACCGGCTACCCGCCGACGCCCCGCCCGACGCCATTGCCGCCCCCGGCCTCGACCCAGGGGGCCACCGACGCTTTCAAACGCGACTTGCTGCGGCCTGAGGTGGACCGGATGCGCGGCGACGACGCGCTGGGCCGCCTGGATCCGCTGCAACAGCGCGATCTGATGCGGCGGGAGAACGAGTTGCGTCAACTGGGCGATCCGCTGGCGCGCTGAGCGGCAAGTCTGTGCCGTCGTCCGCGCCTCTCCTCTTGACCCAACGGCGCGCCCGCCGTCATACCGGCCCGTGATCCGGTCAGTTTTGAGGAAATGGGCGCATGACGACGGTGACGGGCGCCTTTGGCGCGGGGCTGGTCGAGCCGGTGTGGGTGCTTCAGCATCTGCTGGGCTTTCTGGCGATTGGCCTTTGGGCCGGGCAGACCGGGGGGGCGTCGGTCTGGCAGGCGCCGACCGCCGCCGTCACCGCCGCGTTGGCGGCGGGAATCGCGGCGCAAATGGGGCTGCGGCTGCCCTACGCCATGCCGGGTTTGGCGGTGTCCTTGATCGTCCTGGGCGGGCTGGTTGGCTTTGCGGTGCGGGCGCCGGTGGCGCTGGTGGTTCTGGTCGCCGCCGTCGCGGCGGTGTTCCATGGCCATCCGCACCAGGGAACGCTGTTGTTCTGGAGTGGTTTCGCCAGCGGGCTGTTGCTGGTCTCCTGCGCCGGGGTGGGCCTGTCGCTGGTGGTGACGCAGGCGGAATCGGCCCGCGCGGTGAAAATGTGTGGCGGCGTGGTGTCGGTCGCGGGCGTTCTTGATCTGGTTGGCGTGATTTAATCGTTCGCGGCTTGAAAAGGGCGCGTTGTGCGGAGATCTTGTTGGGATCGTTCTTCCTCCGCCCCTCAAACGAATGGGAATTTCCCTGGTGTCACGCGCAGGACGCAACGCTCCCCCCTCCGCAGCCGTTGTGACGACGGCGATTTCTGGCGCGTCCGGTCCGTCGCGCCGCCAGCTTCTGGCCGGGGCGGCGGGGTTGGCGTTGCTGGCCTGGGGCGCGGGCGGGCGGGCGTTGGCGCAGGAACTGCGCTATTTCCGCATCGGCACCGGCACCACGTCGGGCACCTATTTTCCCATTGGCGGCTTGATCGCCAACGCCATTTCTAACCCGCCAGGATCGCGCGCCTGCGACCGGGGCGGCAGTTGCGGAATCCCCGGCTTGATCGTGGTGGCGCAGGCGACCAACGGATCGGTCGAGAACATCGAATTGCTGCGGTCGGGCGCGGTCGAAGCTGGCTTGGCCCAGGCCGACGTCGCCTATTGGGCCTACAGCGGCACCGGCAGCTATTCGGGAAAGCCGCCGTTCGAGGGGCTGCGCTCGCTTGGCATGCTGTACGCCGAGGCGATCCAGGTGGTGGTGCGCTCCGACGGCTTCATTGACCGGATGGTCGATCTGAAGGGCCGCAACATTTCCTTGGGCGAGGAGGGATCCGGCACGTTGGTCGAGGCGCGGCTGATTCTGGACGCTTATGGCCTGTCGGAAAGCGCGATCACCCCGCAATATCTGAAACCCGGCACCGCCGCCGACCGGCTGGCCAAGGGCGAGTTGGACGGGTTTTTCATGGTCGGCGGTTATCCGGTGGCGGCGGTCAGCGACGTGGCGGCGCGGGTGCCGATTCGTCTTGTTCCCATTGATGGCGAACCTGCGGAGCGGCTGCGGCGGGGGGTGCGCTTTTACCTCGACAGTGAAATTCCGGCGGAGGCCTACCCCGGCACCGCGCCAACCCCAACCCTGAGTCTCGGGGCCGAACTGCTGGTGCGGGCGGATCGCGATCCTGAGCTGATTTATGGCGTGGTCAAGGCGCTGTGGCACGAGAACACCCGCCGCATCCTGGCCGAAGGCCATCCCAAGGGCCGCAGCTTCGACCCGGCGAAGGCGGCGACCGACGTCGCCATTCCACTGCATCCGGGGGCTGAGCGCTATTACCGCGAGGCGGGTTTGCTGGGTGACGCGGCGAACGAAACCGACGCCCGCGCCCCGGCGCCCCCTCCCGTCAAGCCGTGAGCGGGCCGGGATTGACCTAGCGCCGCCGTTTCCGCGCGGTGGGCGCCTTGGGGGGCTTTTGGACGGGCTTCGACGCCGGTTGCGGCAACGCCACCTCACGCCATTGGCCGGGGGCCAGACCGTCCAGCGTCCAATCGCCAATCGACCAGCGGATCAATCGCAGGGTTGGGAAACCGACCGCCGCCGTCATCCGGCGGACCTGCCGATTGCGGCCTTCGCGCAAGGTCAGGGCCAGCCAGCTTGTGGGAATGGCGGCGCGGAAGCGCACCGGCGGATCGCGCGGCCACAGATCGGCGGGTTCGTCGATCCGCTCCACCTCGGCGGGCAGGGTTGGGCCGTCCTTCAGAGTCACGCCCGCGCGTAGGGCGGCCAGCGCCGCGTCGGTCGGCACGCCGTCCACCTGCACCCAATAGGTTTTCGCCATCTTGTTCTTGGGCGCGGCGATGCGGGCGATCAGCGCGCCGTCGTCGCTCAGCGCCAGCAGCCCTTCGCTGTCGCGGTCGAGCCGTCCGGCGGCGTAGACGCCGGGAATCGGCACAAAGGCGGCCAGAGTCGGGCGGCCCTGGTCGTCGGTGAATTGCGGCAGCACGCCATAGGGCTTGTTCAGCAAAATCAGGCGCGGCACGGGCGGACTTTCTGGCTTGCGGATCGGGAATGGCTCAGGACCGGCGGAAAGGCGCTATGGTAGCCGTCTTTCATCCTTCATAGCAGGGGACCGGTCGTGACGCTTCTGTTCTGCTCCGCCAGCGACAACGCCGAGGATTGGCGGCGCGAGATCGCCCGACGCCTTCCCGGTCTGGAGATGCGCGTCTGGCCCGACTGCGGCGATCTGGCCGACGTCACGATGGCGGTTGTGTGGAAGCCGCCCGCCGGGATGCTGGCCAGCCTGCCCAATCTTGGCTTGATCGTGTCGCTGGGGGCCGGGGTGGAACCGCTGTTGCAGGATCCGACGCTGCCCGATGTGCCGTTGGTCCGCATGGTGTCGGACGGGTTGACGGCGGACATGACTGGGTATGTTGTGCTTCAGGTTCTGCGCTGGCACCGCCAGATGGAGGAATACGCCGCGCTCCAAGCGGCGGAGCGCTGGCGGCCCTTGGGCCACAAACCGGCCTGTGACGTCACCGTTGGCGTTCTGGGGCTGGGGGAGTTGGGCGTGGCCTCGGCGCGCGCGCTGCGCGGCCTGGATTACCGCGTGGTCGGGTGGAGCCGCAGCCCGAAGGTCGTCGACGGGGTGGAGAGCTTCGCCGGAGCCGAGGGGCTGGCCGCCATGCTGCCGCAGACCGACATTCTGATTTGTCTGCTGCCGCTGACGCCGGACACGCACGGGGTTTTGAACGCCGACCTGTTCGCGGCGCTGCCGTCGGGGGCGGTGGTGGTCAACGCCGCGCGCGGTGGGCATCTGGTGGAGGCGGATCTGGCGGCCGCGCTCGATTCGGGGCATCTGCGTGGGGCCAGCCTGGATGTGTTCGTCGAGGAACCCTTGCCGCAGGGGCATCCGTTCTGGCGTCATCCGGCGGTGCGCGTCACCCCGCACGTCGCCGGGATCACCCATCCATCACTTTGCGCCGATCAGGTGGCGACCGCCGTCACCGCGTTCCACGCTGGGCGACCGTTGCCGAACCAAGTGGATCGCCAGCGCGGCTATTGAACTGGCCCGATTGGGTTGGGATTATTGCGAGGTCGAGGCAATCGCCGCCGCCGCCGCCGCTTCGACCGGCGGCGGGGCAGTGGGGGCGGGGGATTTGAGCGCGGTTTCCAGACGATTCTTGGCGGCCAGGGCCAAGGCCTCTTCGGCGTGGACGACGGCCATGTCCTCTTCGGTCACGGCCCCGGCGGCGATCACCAGTTCGGCGAAGTCGGACAGGAAGACGCTGCCCTTGACCGTGCGTTGAACCAGGACGTTGCGTTTGTCCTCAAGATCGCGCTTGCGCTTGACGAAGCTCAACACCGACAGGCGGTCCAGCGCGCGGGTGACGGCGGGTTTGGAGATGTTCAACAGCGCGGCCAGCCCGCGCACCGTGTGCGGCGGATCGGTCAGATAGACTTGCAGCAGAATCGCCAACTGACGCGCCGACAGGTCCGGCCCGTCCTGCCGAACGCTGGCGACCAGCGCCGTCCGCCACAACCCAAGCGCCTTGAGGTTCCGAGCCATGCTTCCCCCCAGCCAATCGCGTCCGGTCGCACACCCGGTTCACGCGCGCCGAGTGTCGCCCAACCAGCCCCATTCAAGCAAGTCTTTCGCAGGCCAGGCCAACGATCTGTGCGATGTCACGCGTTGATTGCAGCGGGATCGTTCGGGGCGGGCGTCGGGGCCGACCAGTTCCAATAATCCTCGGGGAAGACGTCCAATTCGTCCACCAGCTCTTTCAGCTTCAAGATGGCCAGACGGTCGCGGTCGGCGGGCAGGGCCGCGACGTTGACGTCCTTCACCAGCACGGCCAGAGCCTCCGTGACGATCATCAGCACTTCAAACTGGCCGCCCAATTCCCGCTCGACCTTGCGTTCGGCTTCGGCGTGCTTGCCGGTCCCGACGTTGATGTTGAACATGCCGAAATTGGCGTTCTTCATCCATTGCGCCCAGGGGTTGATGTCCTGGGTGACGTTGCCCGACAAGGGCATTTTGGCGCCGGGCTGAAACGCGCCGGACAGGGGCGCCATCCACATGTTCATCCACGCCTGCGCGACATCCGCCGGAGAATTCACCGCCGCCCCCATCGTTGATTGACGTTCACACGTCAGGGGTAACGCCATTCAGGGACGTGCGCAAATTCTATTTTGCAGTGCAGCATACAGCGTTGGCGCGCGCCAACGCAGGAACTTGCGGTCAGTAAATCAACTCGTTCTCGCCGCTGCCTTCGGAGATGACGAGTTCGCCGCGCGCCGCAAGATCCTTGGCGAGTTGGACCATGTACATCTGCGCCTCGTCCACCTCGCGGACGCGGACCGGACCCATCGCCGCCATGTCTTCGCGCATGATCTTCGCCGCGCGTTCCGACATGTTGGAGAAGAACAGATCCTTCAGCGTTTCCGACGCGCCCTTCAGCGCGGTGCCCAGCTTTTGCTTGTCCACCGTGCGCAGCAGGGTCTGGACGCCGGACGGGTCGAGCTTCGAGAGATCCTCGAAGGTGAACATCAGCGACTTGATGCGTTCGGCGCTGTCGCGGTTGCGTTCTTCCAACGCCGCCATGAAGCGGTGTTCGGTGGTGCGGTCCAGGCCGTTGAAGATTTCCGCCAGCATTTCGTGGCTGTCGCGGCGGCTGGTGCGGGCCAGATTGGTCATGAATTCGGTGCGGAGCGTGCGCTCCACGTCGTCCAGAACCTCCTTCTGCACGGCCTCCATGCGCAGCATGCGCATGATGACTTCCATGGCGAAGCTTTCCGGCAACTGGGTCAGCACGCGCCCGGCGTGTTCGGGGCGGATTTTCGACAGCACCACCGCGACGGTCTGCGGGTATTCGTTCTTCAGATAGTTGGACAGAACGGATTCATTCACGTTCGCCAGCTTGTCCCACATGGTGCGACCGGCGGGACCACGGATTTCCTCCATGATCTGATCGACCTTGTCCTTGGGCAAGGTCTTCATCAGCAAGCGTTCGGTGGAGTCGAACGAGCCGACCAGCGAGCCGGTGGCCGACATCTGTTCGGCGAATTCAACGAACAGCCGTTCGATGATGTTGGCCGACACGGTGCCGAGATTGGCCATCACCTGCGACAGCTCTTTGATCTCTTCGTCGTCCATCATCGAAAACAGCTTGGACGAATGTTCCTCGCCCAAGGCGAGCATCAGGATCGCGGCCTTTTCCGGGCCGGTGAGGGTGCGGAAATCCTCACGAACCTTCAGCGCCATCTGCTCGTCTCCACCCCGTCGCCGCGCCGACCAACCCGGCGACCATCACAACAATATCTGTGTTGTAATACGTTCCAAACCACGGCGCCATTCCTTCGGCGGATCGGGGCGGGGACAAATGCGATCCCCCTGCCGATCCGGCCCGTTTGGCGGCGGCGTTGTCGTCAACCAAACCGCTTGGCGATCACCGCGTAGGCCGCCCGCAGGCCCAACGCCTCCCCACCTTCGGGGCGACCGGGGCGGGCGCTGGCGTTCCAGGCGTAGGTGTCCAGATGCGCCCAGGGGGTTTCCTTGGACACGAACTCTTGCAGGAACAGCCCGGCGGTGATGGCCCCGGCGAAGCCGTTGCTGGTCACGTTGCCGATGTCGGCCACCTTGCTGTCCAACCCCTTGCGGTAGGGCGCCCACAGCGGCAGCCGCCACAGGGGATCCTCCACCTCGCGTCCCGCCGTTTGGAGATCGGCGGCCAGCGCGTCGTCGTTGCACAGCAGGGCGGGCAAATCCGGTCCCAGCGCGACGCGCGCGGCCCCGGTCAGGGTGGCGAAGTCGATGAGCAGCGCCGGTTTTTCCGAATCCGCCTCGGCCAGCGCGTCGCACAGGATCAAGCGGCCTTCGGCGTCGGTGTTGCCGACCTCCACCGTCAGGCCTTTGCGGGTCTTCAGCACGTCCATCGGTTTGAAGGCGTCGCCGCCGACGACGTTTTCCACCGCCGGAACCAGCACGCGCAACCGCACCGGCAGCCCGGCCATCATCACCATGCGGCCCAACGCCAGCGCGTGCGCCGCGCCGCCCATGTCCTTCTTCATCATCAGCATGGCGGAGGACGGCTTCAAATCCAGCCCGCCGGTGTCGAAACAGACGCCCTTGCCGACGATGGTCAGTTTGGGATGCTCCGGGTTGCCCCAGCGCAGATCAATCAGGCGGGGTTCGCGCGGGCTGGCCCGGCCCACCGCGTGGATCGCCGGATAATCGCGGTCGAGCAGATCGGCGCCGACGATGACGTCCAACCCGGCCTCGAACTCCTCGGCCAGCGCGCGGGCGGCGTCGGCCAGTTCGGCGGGGCCGAGGTCGCAAGCGGGGGTGTTGACCAGATCGCGGACCAGGAAGACGGCGCTGGCGGTGCGCTCCACCTCGCCCCGGTCGGCCTCGGCGGGCCAGACCAGCCCGGCGACCGGCTTGTCCGTCTTCTTGTAGCGGGCGAAGCGGTAGCCGCCCAGCGCCCAGCCCAGCGCCGCGCGGGTGGCGGCGTGGCGGTCCAGCGCGGCGTCGATCCGGTAGGTTCCGGCGGGCAGGGCGGTCGGCAGCCCGGCGAACGCCCACAGATCATCCAGGGCCGACACGCCGACCAGCGCGCGCGGCGCGCCGTCGCCCGGCAGAAAGGCGAAGCTCCCGGCCTCTCCGGCGAAGCCCACGGTCTTGAGCCAGGCGGCGGTCGCCGCAGGTTGGTCGGCCAGCCAGCCCGGCAGATCGGCCTTGGTCACGGGGATGAGGGCGACGGTGTCCGGGGGGGCGACGGCGAGCAGGGTGGCGAGCAAGACGGGCGATCCTTTGGCAATCAAACGGTCATCAGTCTTTAAGGATGGCGTGCGCAAGCCGCGCTGAAAAGGGGGGAATGCGGTTGCGCGCGTGGCATTCCCCCGGCATGCTCGTCGTCCCATTCCTTCGTGCACGGGTTGATGATGAGCGAGCGGACGCTGATTCTGGGCAACAAGGCTTATTCCTCCTGGTCGCTGCGCCCCTGGCTGGCGCTGAAGCAGGCTGGATTGCCCTTTGCGGAAACCGTCATCCAACTGCGTCAACCGGACACCCGCGCCCAGATTCTCGCCCATTCGCCCACCGGCAAGGTGCCTTGCTTGATCGACGGCGACCGGGTGATTTGGGATTCGCTGGCGATTTGCGAATACATCGCCGAATTGGCCCCCGCCGCCGCTTTGTGGCCGGAGGATGTTTACGCCCGCGCCGTCGCCCGGTCGGCGTCGGCGGAGATGCATTCCGGCTTCGTCGCCCTACGCAACGCCATGTCGATGGATTTGAAGGCGGACCGCAGCGGGCAAGGCTTGAACCCGGACAGCGCCGCCGACATCGCCCGCGTTCAGGCTCTGTGGGCCGATTGCCGCGCCCGGTTTGGTCAGGGCGGGCCGTTCCTGTTCGGACGCTTCAGCGTCGCCGACGCCATGTACGCCCCGGTCGTCACCCGTTTCGTCACCTATGGCGTGGCGGTCGATGACACGTATGGCGTGGCGGTCGATGACACGGCGCGCGCCTATATGGACGCGGTGCTGGACCTGCCCGCCATGCGGGAATGGACCGCCGCCGCCAAGGCCGAACCCTGGGTCCTGGATGTGTGAGCGATGGGCGGTTCTGACGGCATGACGCCTCCTGATTGTTTGTCGATCCGCGTGACCGGCCCGGACGACGCCGACGCGGTCAGCGCCCTGTTGCGCGTCTGCTACACGACGCTGATGGAGCCCGGCTATCCGCCGGGGGCCTTGTCCCAGGCGCTGCCCTATATGATGCGGGCCAACCCGGCGCTGTTGCGGTCGGGCCGTTTCTACGCGGTGGAAACGGCGGAGGGGGCGTTGATCGGTTGCGGCGGCTGGTCGTTGGAGCGGCCCGACGCTCCGCAGGATCCGGTGGACCCGACGCTGGGCCATGTCCGGCATTTCGCCACCCACCCGGATTGGATCCGGCGCGGCGTCGGCGCGGCGCTGATGGAGCGTTGCGTCGCCGACGCGCGATCCGGCGGCGTGCGGCGGTTGGAGTGCTACGCGAGTCTCGTCGCCCAGACCTTTTACCAGTCGCAGGGCTTTCGGTTGCTCGCCCCGTTCGAGGTCCGCATCGGGGCGAGCGTCGTCATCCCCAGCCTGCGGATGATGCGCGATCCGCTGTAACCCTCGGCGCAACCCTCAGCCGCGCACGGCTTGCGGTTTGACGGCCTCCAGATTCAGCGCGGCGGCGAGCAGGGCGCGGGTGTAATCCTCGCGCGGCTCCTCGAAAATGCGCTGGGTCGGCCCCTGTTCGACCACCTTGCCGTCCTTCATCACCATGACGTGGCTGGACAGCGCGCGGACCACGCGCAGATCGTGGCTGATGAACAGATAGGCCAGATTGTGCCGGGCCTGGATGTCGCGCAGCAGATCGACGATCTGCGCCTGCACCGACATGTCGAGCGCCGAGGTCGGTTCGTCCAGCACGATGAATTTCGGCTTCAGCACCAGGGCGCGGGCGATGGCGACGCGCTGGCGCTGGCCGCCGGAAAACTCGTGCGGGTAGCGGTCGCGGCAGGCGGGATCCAACCCGACCTCCTCCAACGCGCGGGCGACCATCCGGTCGCGGTCGGCTTGGTCGCCCATCTTGTGGATGGTCAACCCTTCGCCGATGATCTGGCCGACCGACAGGCGGGGCGACAGGCTGCCATAGGGGTCCTGAAACACCACCTGCATCTGACGGCGCAGCGGGCGCAGCCGCTTGGCCGACCAGCCTTGAATGTCGGTTCCGTCAAAGCGGATCGCCCCGGCGCTGGCGTGCAACCGCAGCAGGGCCAGCCCCAGCGTGGTCTTGCCCGATCCCGATTCGCCGACGACGCCGACGGTGTGGCCCTGGCGCACCGACACCGACACGCCGTCCACCGCGCGGACATGATCGACGGTGCGGCGCAGCAGGCCCTTTTTGATCGGGAAATGCACCTTCACCTGATCGGCCGCCATCACCTCCGCCGCGTTGTCCGGCGGCGTCAGCGGGTTGCCGCGCGGCTCGGCGGACAGGAGTTTTTGCGTGTAGGGGTGTTGCGGTCGGATGAACAGATCGGCGACCGCCGCCTGTTCGACGATCGCGCCGCCGTTCATCACGCACACCCGGTCGGCCATCTTGCGGACCACCCCCAGATCATGGGTGATGAGGAGCAAGGCCATGCCGAAGCGGCGTTGCAGATCCTTCAGCAATTCCAGGATTTGCGCTTGGATGGTGACGTCCAGCGCGGTGGTCGGCTCGTCGGCGATCAACAGATCGGGTTCGTTGGCCAGCGCCATGGCGATCATCACACGCTGGCGCTGGCCGCCCGACAGCTCGTGCGGGTAGGCGGAGAGCCGCTTTTCCGGGTCGGGCAGGCCGACCAGCCGCAGCAGTTCCAGCGTGCGGGCGCGGGCGGCGCTGGCGGACAGGCCCTTGTGCAGGAACAGGGTCTCATTGATTTGCCGCTCGATGGAATGGAGCGGGTTCAGCGAGGTCATCGGCTCCTGAAAGATCATGGCGACGCGGTTGCCGCGCACGCCGCGCAGGGTCCGCTCGTCCGCCCCGACCATCTCCACGCCGTTGAAACGGATCGACGACCCGGCGGGGTGACAGGCCATCGGGTAGGGCAGCAGTTGCAGAATCGACAGCGCGGTGACGGATTTGCCGGAGCCGGATTCGCCGACCAGCGCCAGCGTTTCGCCTTTGGCGATGGCGAAGGACACGCCCTTGACCGCCGGAACGGCCCCGCCGGGCGCACGGAAGGCGACGCGCAGATCGGTGACGGAGAGGAGGGGCGCGGCGGTCATGGGCGGTTCAGCCTTGTTGGTTGGACAGGGCGGCGCGTTGCCCCCACCCTAACCCTCCCCCGCTGGGCGGGGGAGGGGACTTTGGTCACGCTTGGCGATTGTCGGGCGTCATCCCCCTCCCCCGCCCAGCGGGGGAGGGTCGGGGTGGGGGGACGGTTTGCGAACAGACCGACCATCATGCCCCCTTCGCCGATTCGTCCGCCGCCATGGACAGGGCGGCGGTGGTTTTGCGCGGGTCGAAGGCGTCGCGCACCGCCTCGCCGATGAAGATCAGCAGGCTGAGCATCAGCGCCAGCACGAAAAACGCGGTCAGGCCCAGCCAGGGCGCTTGCAAATTGGCCTTGCCCTGCGCCAGCAACTCGCCCAGCGAGGGCGATCCCGGCGGCAGGCCGAAGCCCAGAAAATCCAGCGCGGTCAGGGTGGTGATCGAGCCGTTGAGGATGAAGGGCATGAAGGTCAGCGTCGCCACCATGGCGTTGGGCAGGACGTGGCGGACCATGATGGCGACGTCGGTCGCCCCCAGCGCGCGCGCCGCCCGCACATAATCCAGATTGCGCGCCCGCAGGAACTCCGCCCGCACGACATGAACCAGCGCGGTCCAGGAGAACAGCAGCAGCAGACCCAACAGCCACCAGAAGGTCGGCGTCACCACGCTGGCCAGAATAATCAGCAGGAACAGGGTGGGCAGCCCCTGCCAGATCTCGATGAAACGCTGGAACAGCAGATCGGTCAGCCCGCCGAAATAGCCCTGAACCGCCCCCGCCATCACCCCGATGATGGACGAAAAGCCGGTCAGCGCCAGCCCGAACAGCACCGAAATACGGAAGCCGTAAATCAGCCGGGCCACCACGTCGCGCCCCTGGTCGTCGGTGCCCAACCAATTGTCGGCGGATGGCGGGGCCGGGGCGGGGACCGGCAGATTGTAGTTGATGGTGCGGTAGCTGTAGCGGATCGGCGCCCAGACCATCCAGCCCTTGGCCTCGATCAAGTCGCGCACGAAGGGGTCGCGGTAGTCGGTTTCCGTCTCGAACTCGCCGCCGAAAATGGTTTCGGGATAGGCGTTGAAGACCGGCCAATAGAGGGCGTTGTCGTAGCGGATGACCAGCGGCTTGTCGTTGGCGATGAACTCCGCTCCCAGCGACAGCAGGAACAGGGCCAGGAAAATCCAGAAGGACCAGAAACCGCGCCGGTTGGCCCGGAAATTCGCCAGACGGCGGCGGGTGATGGGGGACAGCGTCACGGCTCACACGCTCCGCGAATCGAAATCAATGCGGGGATCGACCATCACATAGGTGACGTCGCCGACCAGATTCATCACCAGCCCCAACAGGGTGAAGAAATACAGCGTGCCGAACATCACCGGATAGTCGCGGTTGATCGCCGCCTCGAACCCCAGCAGCCCCAACCCGTCGAGCGAGAAGATCACCTCGATCAGCATGGCCCCGGTGAACAGGATGCCGATGAAGGCGCCGGGAAACCCGGCGATGACGATCAGCATGGCGTTGCGGAAGACATGGCCGTACAGCACGTGACGCTCGCTCAACCCCTTTGCCCGCGCGGTCACGACATACTGCTTGCCGATCTCCTCCAGGAAGGAGTTTTTCGTCAGCATGGTCAGCCCGGCGAAGCCGCCGATCACCATCGCCAGCACCGGCAACACCATGTGCCACAGGTAATCCAGCGCCTGCTTGTGCCAGGGCAGGCTGGACCAATTGTCCGACACCAGCCCGCGCAGGGGGAACCAATCGAGGTAACGCCCCCCGGCGAAGACGACGATCAACAGCACGGCGAACAGGAAGCCGGGGATGGCGTAGCCGACGATGACGATTCCCGAGGTCCAGACGTCGAAGGGTTGGCCGTCGCGCACCGCCTTGGCGACGCCCAGCGGGATGGAGACCAGATAGACGATCAAGGTCGTCCAGATCCCCAGCGAAATCGACACCGGCATCTTTTCGATCACCAGATCGACGACGCGGCGGTCGCGGAAATAGCTGGTGCCGAAATCGAAGACCACATAGTTCGACATCATGTGGAAAAAGCGTTCGTGCAGCGGCTTGTCGAAGCCGAATTCCTTTTCCAACTGCTTGATGAAGACGGGATCCAGCCCCTGGGCGCCGCGATAACGGTTGCCGCTGTCGCCGCCGGTCTGCGCGTGCTGCTGGGCGTTCACCCCGGCGTCGCCGCTGGCTGAACCGCTGATGCGCGCGGTGGCCTCCACCGCCGTGCCTTGCACGCGGGCGATCATCTGCTCGATGGGACCGCCGGGGGCGATCTGCACGATCAGGAAATTGATGACCATGATGCCGAACAGGGTCGGCACGATCAGCAACAGGCGGCGGATGATGTAGGCCAGCATGGTGGGTGTTCCGCTTCCGTCTTAGCGAGGACGCATGGTCACGGGGCGACCGTGCGGCGCGCGCTGGTCGCCAACCGGGCGTTCTTGGCTGGATCGACCCACCAGGTGTCGGCGAAGCCAAGCCCGTATTTCGCGGCGATCGCCGGGTGGGAGAAGCGGTTCCAATAGGCCACGCGGTGCACGCTGTCGTGCCAGTGGGGGATGACGTACCAGTTCCACAGCAGCACGCGGTCCAGCGCGCGGGTGGCGGCGATCTGCGCCTCGCGGTTGGGGGCGGCGATGATTTTCTCGACCAGCGCGTCCACCACCGGATTCTTGATGCCGATGGCGTTGCGGCTGCCCGGTTGGTCGGCGCGCGAGGATTCCCAATAATCCCGCTGCTCGTTGCCTGGCGACAACGACTGAAGCAGCCGTTCGGTGGTCATATCGAAATCGAAATTGTCCATACGGTTCTGATATTGGGCGGTGTCCACCACGCGGATGCTCGCCTCAATCCCGGCGCGTTCCAGATTGCGCAGAAAGGGTTGAATGACCCGTTCCAGGTCGGCCTGGGCGATCAGAATCTCGAAGCGGAAGGGCGCGCCGGTTTCCAGATTGGTCAGCTTGTTGTTTTTCAGATCCCACCCGGCTTCCTTGAGAAGCCCCAACGCGGTGCGGAGATTCGGGCGGATGTTGCCGCTGCCGTCGGTTTTCGGCGGCTCGAACGGTTTGGTGAACACCTCCTCGGGGATTTTGCCGCGATAGGGTTCCAACAGCGCCAATTCGGCCGGGGAGGGCAGGCCGGTCGCCGCCAATTCGGAGTTGGCGAAAAAGCTCTTGGTCCGCTGGTACAGGCCATAGAACAGGTTGGCGCGGGTCCATTCGTAATCGAACAGGCAATTCAGCGCCTCGCGCACCCGGCGATCCTGGAAAATCGGGCGGCGGATGTTGAAGGCGAAGGCCTGCATCCCCTGCGGATCCTGATGCTTGATCTCTTCGCGGACGATCTCGCCATCCTTGACGGCGGGGGTGTTGTAGCCGGTCGCCCAGTTTTTCGAGGAATGCTCCTGCCGGAAATCATAGGCTCCGGCCTTGAACGCCTCGAACGCGACGTCGAGGTCGCGGTAGTAATCGTAGCGCAGCCGGTCGAAATTGTAGCGGCCCCGGTTCACCGGCAGATCCTTCGCCCACCAATCGGCGACGCGCTGGTAGGTGATGGAACGGCCCGCCTGCACCTCCGCCACCACATAGGGGCCGCTGCCGATCATCGGCTCCAGCGTCGTCGCGGCGAAGTCGCGATTCTCGAACGCATGCTTGGGCAGCACCGGCAACTGGCCCATGATGATGGGCAGTTCGGCGTTGTCGGTGCTGCGGAAGGTGAAGGTCACGGCGCGCTCGCCGGTCTTTTCGGCCTTGGCGACGTCGGCGTAATAGGTGCGGTAGAGCGGGTGGCCCTTCTCGCGCAGCGTCTGGAAGCTCCACAGCACGTCGTCGGCGGTCACGGGCGTCCCGTCGCTGAAACGGGCCTGCGGGCGCAGGGTGAAGGAGACGGCGCTGCGGTCCTTGGCGACGCTGATGGTTTCGGCGAGCAGGCCGTATTCGGTGGTGACTTCATCGCCGCTGCCGGTGGTCAGGGTCTGGAACACCAGCCCGGACCCGGCGGCGGTCTGGCCGCGCAGGATGAAGGGGTTGAGGTTGTCGAAGCCGCCGAAGGCCGACAGCTTGACCTCGCCGCCCTTGGGGGCGTTGGGGTTGGCGTAGTCGAAATGCTGGAAATCCGGCCCGTATTTCGGCGCCCCATGCAGCGCGATGGCGTGAGAGCCGCGTTCCTGAGCCGCGAGCGGCGCCGCCGCCAGCAGCAGAGCGCCGATCATCCCAGCCAATGTGACGCGCGTCCGATCCCTCATGCCCAACCCTTTCTTTTTGCTTTCATCCGCTCCGAAGTAGGCCCGCATTGGGGCCACATCAAGGCCGCGCGCCCAGCTTGGCCGAATCCACCCACCAGGTTGCCGGGAAATTGCTGTTGCGGTAATCCTGGTCGTATTTCGGCGTCGTCGTCGGGTGGGCCAGCCATGTCTTGTGGGCGATCCAATTGTCGGGGTTGTGCCAGTGCGGGATCATGTAAAAACCCCACAACAGCACCCGGTCCAACGCGCGGGTGGCCGCCTGCACGCTGTCCAGATCCTTGGCCGACAGCGCCTTTTCGATCAGGGCGTCGGCGGCTGGGTCGTGGATTCCGGCGTAATTGGCCGATCCCTTGGTTCCAGCCGCCGCCGAGCCGAAATAGCCGCGCAATTCGGTGCCCGGCGGGGTGAAGAAATTCATGTTCACCACGACCGCGTCGAAATCGAAATCGTCCAACCGCGCCTGATATTGGGCGCTGTCGACGATGCGCAGGCTGGCGTCAACGCCGATCTTGCGCAGGGCCTCGATGTAGGGCTGGATCACGCGGGTCAGGGTGCCAGTTCCTTCAAGAAACTCGATGCGGAAGATCTCGCCGCTTGTCACGTTGGTCAACTTGCCGTTGCGGGCCTCCCAACCCGCTTCCTTGAACAGCCGCGTCGCCTCGCGCTGTTGGGCGCGGTTGTTGCCGCTGCCGTCGGTGGTCGGCGGCTCATAGGGTTGGGTGAACAGCCGCTCCGGCAGGCTGGCGCGGAAGGGTTCCAGCAAGGCCAATTCGGCGGGGGAGGGCAGGCCGCTGGCCCCAAACGCCGAATTGGGGAAGTTGGAGCGGGTGCGGCGGTATTGGCCGGACAGGATGTTTTTGCGGATCCAGTCGAAATCGAACAGCAGGCCCAGCGCCTCCCGCACCTTGGGATCGGCGAAGGCGGCGCGCCGGGTGTTCAGCCGAAAGCCCTGCGCGCCAAGCGGCAACTCGCTGGGCACGGCGATCTTGACGACGCGGCCATCCTGCATGGCGGGAAAGTCATAGCCGCTGGACCAGCGTTGCGCCCGGTATTCGGGGCGGAAATCATAGGCGCCCGCCTTGAACGCCTCGAACATCACGTCGTCGTCGCGGTAATAGTCGATTTTGACGCTGTCGAAATTGTAAAGGCCCCGATTCACCGGCAAATCCCGGCCCCAATAATCGGCGACCCGCTCATAGACGATGCTGCGCCCGGCGTCGACGCTTTTGATCCGGTAGGGGCCGCTGCCAAGCGGCGGCTCCAGCGTCGTCTTGGAGATGTCGCGCCCGTTGGCGGTCCACCAATGTTGCGGCTGGGGCGCCAGGGTGACGGCGAAGTCGATGATCGGCTTGACGTCGCCGACTCCGTTGATGGTGATTTTGACCCGCCGGTCGTCCAGCGCCTCCACCGTTTTGACGCGGTCGAGGAAGGATTTCAGAAAGGGCGCGCCGTGCGCCTGCAACTGGTCCCAAGTGAACGTGACATCCCACGCCGTCACCGGCGCGCCGTCGTGCCAGCGCGCGTTGGCGCGCAGGGTGAAGATCGCCCAGGACCGATCATCGGGCAGTTCGACGCTTTCCGCCAACGCGCCATAGGCGGCGTCCAACTCCCAACCCGACGCCACCATCAGCGTGTCGGAGATCAGGCCCAGCGTGCGCGGTGGAACGCCGCGCAGGATCAACCCGTTCAGACTGTCGAAGCTGCCGGGCGCGGCCAGCGTCACCGCGCCGCCCTTCGGCGCGTCGGGGTCGCTGTGCGGGAAATGCTGGAAATCCGGCTTGAACAGCGGCTCGCCAAATTGTTTCAGAGCCGGAACGACGCTTGTCCCGGCGAAGGCGGGCATGGCGAGCGCGAGGAGCGTGGCGGCAACGGCAAGAACACGGCGCATCGGCGGAACCGTCGTTGGTCAGAACGCCTGTGATTGACCGTCAGCCGCCGGTCCCGGTCAAGGGGTATTCCGTTGACCGGGCGTTTGCTCAGGCCGTCGGCCCGTTGGTCGCGCGCCAATGGTCGTTCATGCGGTCCATCAGTTGGCGGTAACGGCGATCAGACCGCATCAGCTTACGCACCGCCTTGCCGTGGCGCGGGTCGCTCAACATCCACCCCTCCGCCGCCTTCTGATGCTCAGGATGGATGGACAGCAGATAAATGGCGGCTTGTTCGGCTTCCGAAATGGATTTTTCGTTCAGCCCTTCCAGGATCGCGCCGACATAGAGCGGCAGGACGTTGCGGAAATCGGCGGGACCGCCGCCGCTTTCTCCGCCATCCTCAGCCGCGCCGTCGGCCAACAGGGCTTGCCGTTCGGCCTCGGGCAAGGCGAAAAAGGCGTCGAGGCCCAGCAGCAGGTCGCAGACCGTCTTCTTGCGCACCATCCAGTTGGCCCCGCCCGCCACCCGCGCGGCCAACCCCTCCAGAAAGGGGCGCAGCTTTTCAGGAGACGTTTCAAAAACGGAACGGGACGGGGTTTCGATGACGGTCATAACGGTTTCCAAACAATCCAGTGATTGAGCCGATCAACCGGCCAGCGCGGCCAGCGCCTCGCGGTGGGTGACGGCGTCGCCGGCGGCGATCACCCGGCCGGTCGAGTGGACGTTCAGCGGCGCGCCCTCCCAATCGGTCATCAGCCCGCCCGCGCCGGTGACGACGGGGACCAGGGCGGCGAAGTCGTACAGCTTCAACCCCGATTCCACGACCAGATCGTAATAGCCCGAGGCGAGCAGCCCGTAGGTGTAACAATCGCCGCCATAGGCCGACACCTTCACCTGCGAAACGAGCCGCCGGTAGGCGTCGTAATCGCCGCCGGGGAACAGATCGGGGGAAGTGGTGCCGAACATCGCCGCCTTGACGCCGCCGGGGCAGGGGCGGACGCGGGCGGGCTGGCCGTTGTGGGTGGTCGGGCGGCCCGTCACGCCGACCCAACGGTCGCCGATGATCGGTTGGTCGATGACGCCCAGCACGGGGGTTCCCTTGTGCAGCAGGGCGATCAGGGTGCCGAAGATCGGGCGTCCGGCGATGAAGGATTTGGTGCCGTCGATGGGGTCGATCACCCAGACCCATTCGGCGTCGAGATTCTTCGTGCCGAACTCCTCGCCGAAAATGCCGTCGTCGGGGCGCTGCGATTCGATGATCGTACGGATGATGCGCTCGGCCTCGCGGTCGGCGATGGTGACGGGGGAGTGGTCGGCCTTGTCGTCCACCGCCACGGCGGTGCGGAAGTAGCGGCGGATCACGCTGGCGCCGGAGTCGGCCAACCGTTGGGCAAGCGCCACCAGATGGGCGGGGCAGGTCTCGGTCATTGGGGGTCCTTCCGGTCGGCGAATGCGGGGTTGGCGGCATCCTAACGGCGTCGCGGACGGGCGCAAACCCGAAAGCGCGTCGCGCCCCCTTTCCGGCGCGGCGGGGTTGTGGCAGCCTGCGCGGCATGTCCGACCGACCCAACGTCTATGCGGGCGTGCCGCTCGACCGCGCCGCGCACCGCCGCAAGAACGAAGACTGGCTGAAGGAGGCTTGGCGCGCGCCATCGACGCGCCTGTTGCCGGTCTGGCGATCCCGCAGCTTCGTCACCGGCCCGGCGGAGGCCGCCCGCGCCGTGCTTGTTCCGGTGGAATCCGGGTTGGACGCCGCTCCGATTTTCCTGGGCTTGTTGACCGAGGGGGAACAGGCGGGCGCGGCGATCTTCGCCGTCGATCTTCCGGGCGAAGAATCGCCGGAGTCGCTGCCGCCGCTCGCCGGATTGGGCCGGTTTGAGGATTTGCGCGCCGTCGGCCCGCTGATGCCGGAGGGGGAGGCCGCGCTCTGCGCCTACGCCCGTGGCATGGCGTGGTGGAACGCCCGGCACCGCTTCTGCGGCGTCTGCGGCGCCCCGGCGGCGAGCGCCGAGGCCGGGCATGTCCGCGTTTGCACCGATTCGGCCTGCGCTGCCCACCATTTCCCGCGCACCGATCCGGCGGTCATCATGCTGGTGCATGACGGGGCGGATCGCATGGTGTTGGGGCGGCAAAAGCAATTTCCGCCCGGCGTTCATTCGGTGCTCGCCGGATTCGTCGAGCCGGGCGAAAGCCTGGAGGAGGCGGTCGCGCGCGAGGTGTTGGAAGAGGTCGGCCTGACCGTCACCGACGTCCGTTACCAGTCGGCGCAGCCCTGGCCCTTCCCGTCATCGCTGATGCTGGGATTCACCGCGCGGGCGACCAGCTTTGACATCGCCACGGACCAGGACGAGTTGGAAAGCGCCCGCTGGTTCGACCGCGCCTATCTGCGCGATCACACGCCCAGCGACGATTTCCGTCTGGCCCGCCGCGATTCCATCGCGCACCGCTTGATCCGCGAGTGGATTGCCGAAGGGTGATCGCCGCATCGCCCTTCCGTGCCTGCTCTCAGTGAATGAACAGCTTTGCGAAGATGCCGATCTGAAAGGCCAGCACAAAGCCGAGCATCCATTTCATGAGATTCATGTCGGATTTCAGGCCGCTGACGTCGTCGTCACGACGACTCAACGCCGCTGCAGCTTTCACAGCCTTGTCTTCAGCGACGTCGATATGGACCTGAACGCCTCATAAACTTCGCTTTGCATCGTGGTCATAGGCTTGTCCTTTGCCGCCAGCCGATCTTTTAGGAAAGATCGGCTGCGCGACGGCGTCCGTCAACAGAGATGGCCACTCAATGGCGACCCTGCAACGGCGCGGCGCGGGCGGGCGCGCGGCGGTCGAAGGCGCTGGGGTGACGCGCGCAGGCGTCGTGATACAGCATCATCAGATCCTGCACCTTGGCCGGGCGATGCTGGTTGGCGTCGCACAGATTGTCCCACACCATCTGACGCACGGCGGCGTCGCCCCAGGGGTGATCCAACAGGCTGGCGCCCTTTTCCAGCGCGGTCATGAAGGGCAGATGTTCGTGTTTGGCGATCTGGGTCACTTCTTCCGCGTCGAGATTCGCGATTCCCAGACAATCATTGATGGTGAGCATGGCAACCTCCATCCTAGGGCGCCATGGCCGTCGGCGGGGCGCTTCACCCGTCAGCCGCCGTGGTGTCGGTCAACGTCGAATTTTTTCAACGTCCAACTTTTTTCTTGTCTCTTTCATATAGCAATTTTTGCCGGTCTTGCCCATGGGGTGAGCGGGATCCCGGTTGCTAAGTCACGGTCATGCGACGGAATGCCGCGAAAATCACGGCGCCAGCGCACGGTTCTGTTGCGTTGCGGCAGAGATCGGCCTCAATCCTCGCCGATCAATTGGCTTTCCTGATAGCGGAACGGGTTGGCCGGATAGACGCCGAGAATCTTGACCTCGCGCGCGAAGAAATCCAGCTCCTCCAGCGCCAGTTTCAGGGGCCGTTCGTCGGGGTGGCCCTCGACGTCGGCGTAGAACTGGGTCTGGGTGAAGCGGCCGCCGACCATGTAGCTTTCCAGCTTGGTCATGTTGACGCCGTTGGTGGCGAAGCCGCCCAGCGCCTTGTACAGCGCCGCCGGAACGCTGCGCACGCTGAAGACGAAGGTGGTGATCGTCTTGCAGGATCCCAGCGCGGGCTGTTTCGGCTCGCGCGCCAGAATCAGGAAGCGGGTGGTGTTGTGGTCGGCGTCCTCGATCCCGCTTTTCAGGATGTCGAGGTGGTAGATCTCGGCGGCGAGCGAGGAGGCGATGGCGGCGTGTCGCGGGTCGTTCAACGCGGCGATGTCGCGCGCGGCCCCGGCGGTGTCGGCGTGGTTGATCGCCTCCAGCCCCAGCGACCGGGTCATCGTCTGGCATTGCGACAGCGCCTGGATGTGGCTGCGCACCGTCTTGATGCTGTCGAGCGTCGCCCCCTTGGGCGCCAGCAGCATGTGGTTCACGCGTTGGAAATGCTCGCCGATGATGTGCAGGCCGCCTTCGGGCAGCAGATGGTGGTTGTCGGCGACCCGTCCGGCGATGGAGTTTTCCACCGGGATCATCGCCAACGAGGCCCGGCCTTCGCGCACGGCGGCGAAAGCGGCGTCGAACGTCGGGCAGGGCAGAGTCGCCATGGTCGGGCGGGCGTTGCGGCAAGCCAGATCGGAATAAGCCCCGGGGTATCCCTGAAAGGCGATGACGTTGGCGTTCGACATGGAACCGGCTCGCTGGCGGGTGTTACAGGGAGAAGCGGCGGGCCAACAACGTGCGGGCGCGCTCAAGGTCGGCGGGAGTATCAACGCCAAGTGGCACCGCGTCAACGACCGCCGCGTCGATCCGCAGGCCGAAGGCCAGCGCGCGAAGCTGCTCCAACCGCTCGCGCTGTTCCAGCACCGACGGCGGCAGGCGGACGTAGCGTTCCAGCGCCGCCCGGCGGTAGGCGTACAGCCCGATGTGGTGGTGGAGGTCCCCCTCGCCCCACGGCGCGGTGGCGCGGGTGAAGTACAGCGCGCGGCCCCGCTTGGCGCCGGGGACCAGCTCCAGCACCGCCTTGACCACGTTGGGATCGGTCCGCTCCTCCTCCCGACTGATCGGCACGACCAGGGTGGCGATGTCCACCGCCGGATCGGACAGCGGGGCGAAGGCGGCGCGCACCACGGCGGGTTCGATGGTCGGCAGATCGCCCTGGACGTTCACCACCGCGTCATAGTGACCGTCGGGGTCGATCAGGCTCACCGCCTCGAAAATCCGGTCGGAACCCGATGGGTGGTCGGGCCGGGTCAGAACGGCGGTTCCGCCCGCCGCCTCCACCGCCTGGGCGATTTCCTTTTCCGCGCAGGCGACGACGACCGGGCCAATCTCCGCCTCCATCGCCCGGCGCAGGACATGGACGATCATCGGAACGCCCAGAATGTCGGCCAACGGCTTTCCGGGCAGCCGGGTGGACGCCATGCGCGCCGGAATCACCACGATGGGGTTGCTGGGCGGCGGGGAGACGGGTGCGGTCATCGGCGGCTCGCTTGGGTCAGGGGCCATCGGGCGGCGCGGTCGCGGGGGGACCGTGGGCGCGATGTCGGGATGGGGCGACGCATGTGTATCTGGGGCGGGTGAAACATGGATCCAACAACGTCGTCAAGGCTTGTGGCGATTTGGCCGCGCCGCCCGGTGACAAGCCCGCGCGCGCGCGGTATGGTGCGGGCAATCGCCTCACACGAAGGCGGCGGAAACGCCTCCGGCGGAACGAGAGCCAGCGAACCGAGACAAGGGACTAAGAGACTCACATGAGCATGGAGTTGAACAAGATTTTCGGCGCCGTCCTGCTGGCTGGCTTGATCGCCATGTTGTCCGGCTTCGCGTCCGAGGTGCTCGTCCATCCGAAAAAGTCGGAGAAGAACGCCTACGCCGTCGCCGTGCCGCAGGGCGCCGCCGTCGCCGACAAGGGGGCCGCCGCGCCCGCCGGTCCGGCGGCCATCGGTCCGTTGCTGGCCTCGGCGGACGCCGCCGCCGGTCAGGGCGTGGCCAAGGCCTGCGCCGCCTGCCACAGCTTCGACAAGGGCGGCGCCAACAAGGTCGGCCCGAACCTGTTCGGCGTCGTCGGCGGTCCGAAGGGCCACGCGGCGGGCTTCGGCTATTCCGACGCGCTGGTCAAGACCGGCGGGACCTGGAGCTTTGATGAGCTGAACAAGTTCATCTATGACCCGAAGGCTTATGCGCCGGGCACCAAGATGACCTTCGCCGGTCTGAAGAAGGACGCGGAGCGGGCGAACGTCATCGCCTATCTGCGCTCGCTGTCGGACAGCCCGGTTCCGCTGCCCAAGTAAGTCAAGCGCCTTCCGCGCGACGGAACAGGCCCCGGCGTCCGATGGGACGGCGGGGCCTTTTTCATTGGGGCTTTTCGTGTCGCGTCAGAGCGCGGAAAGGTTCAGCCGGTTGGCGCCCATCAGCGTGTCCGCCGCGCGTTTGGCTCTACAGCGGGCGGCGGGCGCGCAGGGCGGCGGTCAGGGTGCCGTCGTCCAGATAGTCCAGCTCGCCGCCGATGGGGACGCCGTGGGCCAGACGCGACACCGACACGTCGGCCTCGGCCAGCCGGTCAGTGACGACATGGGCGGTGGTCTGGCCGTCCACCGTGGCGTTGAGGGCGAGGATCACCTCGCGCACCGCCGGGTCGGCGGCGCGGGTCGCCAGACTGTCGAGATTCAGATCGTCGGGGCCGACGCCCTGCAAGGCCGACAGCAAACCGCCCAACACATGATAGGTGCCGCGAAAGGCGCGGGTGCGCTCCAGCGCCCACAGATCCCCGGCGTCCTCGACCACGCAGATGATGCTGCGGTCGCGGCTGTGGTCGGCGCAGACGGCGCAGGGGTCGCGGCTGTCGAGATTGCCGCAGACCGAACAGGCGCGCACCGATTCGCCCGCCAGCGCCATCGCTTCGGACAGGGGAACCAGCAGGCTGTCCCGCCGCTTTATCAGATGCAACGCCGCCCGCCGCGCCGACCGTGGCCCCAGCCCCGGCAGCTTCGACAGCAACTGAATCAGGCGTTCGATTTCAGATCCGATCATGGGGGCGTTCGGCGCTTTGCTGTCGTCTCCCTCTCCCGCCAGCGGGAGAGGGAAGGGGCCTGCCGCGAAGCGGTGGGAAGGGTGAGGGGTAAGCGGGGTGGGTGGCTTTGAGTCTTGCGAACCCCTCACCCGGCCCTGCGGGCCACCCTCTCCCGTTTCGGGAGAGGGCATGAACGATCGCTCCCAAAACGGGAGAGGGATGCAAAACGAACGCGCCGCCGATCAGAACGGCAGCTTGATGCCGGGGGGCAGCTTCAGGCCGCCCATCAGCTTGGCGGTTTCTTCGGCGACGTGCGCCTCCACCTTCTTCTTGGCGTCGTTGAAGGCGGCCTGGATCAGATCCTCCAAGACTTCGGTCTCTTCGGGATCGACGATGGACTTGTCGAGCTTGATCTTTTTCATCTCGCCCTTGCCGTTCACCGTGACCGTGACCATGCCGGCCCCGCTCTGCCCGGTCTTTTCGACGTCGTCCAGACCGGCCTGCATTTCCTGCATCTTGGCCTGCATCTGCTGGGCCTGCTTCATCATGTTGCCGATATTTTTCATCGGTCATACTCTCCTTCGTCGTCGAGCGGGTAATAGACCCCGTCGTCTTGCTGCTGAACCATGAAATCGGGCGATTCGCCGTCGTCGGCAAGCGCGCCGCTTTCGGCGGCGGCGATGGCGGCGAGGTCGCGGATGTCGATGATCTCGGCCCCCTGGAAGGCGTCGAGAATAGCGCGCACCACCGGGTTGGCCTCGGCGTCGGCGCGGGCGCGGCGTTTGTCGGCTTCGTCCTGGTCGCTCAGGCTCGGCTGGGCCGGGCCGTCGGACAGGGCGACGATCCAGCGCTGGCCGGTCCATTCGGTCAGGAATTGCCCGACCTTGAAGGGCAGATTGGTCGGGGCCGAGGGTTTGAGCTTCAGCTCCAGCCGCCCCGGCTCCAACCGCACCAGTTGGACGGCGTTGACCAGATAGCCATAGAGCGCGCCCTCGCGCCGTTCGGAGAAAAGCTGTGCCAGCGCGCGGAAATCGCGCGGCATCGGCGACAGCTCTTCACCCGCCGGAACCGGGGCCGCCGGAACCGGGGCCGCTGGAACGGGGAGGGCCGCCGCCGGAACGACTTGCGCGGGCAGGCTGTGCGCTTGCGGCTGTTCGACGCTGCGGGCGACGGCGTGGGCGGAGCCGCCGCCGCTCATCGCGCTGGTCAGGACGGCGACCGGGCCGCCCCCGCCGCCGGGGCCGCGCGCAGGCGCGCCGCCGTTGGCGTTTTGCTGGGCCTGGAACTGGCGGATCAACTCGCCCGGCGTCGGCAGGTCGGCGGCGTAGGACAGGCGGACGATGACCATCTCCAACGCCTGCTGCGGCGACGGGGCGATCTGCACCTCGCCCAAGCCCTTCAGCAGAAGCTGCCAGGCGCGGGTCAAGGCGGGCATGCCCAGCTTGGCCGACAGCGCGCCGCCGCGCGTCCGTTCGGCCTCCGGCAAGGACGGGTCGTTGGCGGTGTCGGGCACCACCTTCAGCCGGGTCAGATTGTGGACGAGGTCGAGCAGATCCTGAAGGATCACCAGCGGATCGGCCCCGACGCGGTGCAGGTCGGACAGGATGTCCATCGCCTCGGCGGGCCGGGCGGAGACGGCGGCGTCGAACAGGTCGATGACGCGGGTGCGGTCGGCCAGCCCCAGCATGTCGCGGACCTGCTGCGCCGTGACCAGCCCGTTGGCGAGCGCGATGGCCTGATCGAGCAGCGACAGCCCGTCGCGCACCGACCCATCGGCGGCGCGCGCCACCAGAGCGGCGGCGTCCGCCTCGATCTCCGCGCCTTCCTGGGCGGTGATGCGGGTGAAATGATCCTTCAACACCTGGGCGTCGACGCGGCGCAGGTCGAAACGCTGGCAGCGCGACAGCACCGTCACCGGCACCTTGCGGATTTCGGTGGTGGCGAAGACGAACTTCACATGGCTGGGCGGCTCTTCCAGCGTCTTCAGAAGCGCGTTGAACGCGTTCTTCGACAGCATGTGCACTTCGTCGATGATGTAGAGCTTGTAGCGCGCCGACACCGGGGAATAGCGCACGCCGTCGATGATCTCGCGGATGTCGTCCACGCCGGTGTGGCTGGCGGCGTCCATCTCCATCACATCGACATGGCGGTCTTCGGCGATGGCGCGGCAGTTGTCGCAGACGCCGCAGGGGTTGACCGTCGGCCCGCCGGTCCCGTCCGGGCCGGTGCAGTTCAACGCGCGGGCGATGATGCGGGCGGTGGTGGTCTTGCCGACGCCGCGCACCCCGGTCAGCATGAAGGCCTGGGCGATGCGCCCGGAATGGATGGCGTTGGTCAGGGTGCGGACCAGCGCGTCCTGGCCGATCAACTCGTCGAACGTCTTCGGGCGGTATTTGCGCGCCAAAACCCGATAGGCCAGCCCGGCGGATGCGGGCGGATGCGGGGGAACGGCGGTGGTTGCGGCGGCGGTGTCGGTCACGCGGCAGGCCCGTTTCGGCGGCAGGGGGTGGATCGGCTTGTCATCAACGGGCCGCAGAATAGCGTCCCGGCGCCGCGCTGTCGCCGTTTCTGTGCGTCGTCGTTCGCGTTTGCAAACGGTCTTTTTCGGTATGACTTGGGAATGAGGTGGGAGACTGGACGAACGACCCGAGCCGTAACTCGTTGCGGCTGCTTCCTTCCGGACCTGACCGGGTTGGCGAGGGACTCGTCCGACGCCAGTCTCCCGCCGCTTTTATGGCGATTCTGTTGCCGGGATGCAAGGTGATTTCGTTGGCGCGGTTTCCACGGGCGCGGCTCCTCCCCCCAGATAGGCGCGCGGGCTGCTCCCCAAGGTGCGGCGGAACATGGCGGTGAAGGCGCTGGCGCTGTCATAGCCCGCCGCGCGCGCCACCTCGGAAATCGGGCGGCCCAGCGCCAGTTGGGCGACGGCTTCGGCCAGCCGGGCCTGTTGCCGCCACGCGCCAAAGGTCAGGCCGGTTTCCTTCAGAAACAGCCGGGCGATGGTCTTGCCGCTGGCCCCGGCTTGGTCGGCCCAGGATTCCAGCGTGTTGGCGCGGGCGGGATGGTCGAGCAGGGATTGGCACAAGCGGCGCAGGCGCGGGTCCTGCGGCATCGGCAGGCGCAACGGAACTTCGGGAGCGCGGGTCAGCTCGTCGAGCGCCAGCGCGCCGATCAACCCGGCCCGTGGGGCAGGCGGGGCGTCCGCCGGGATCTCCATCGCCGCCAAAATCAGGGCGCGCAGCAGCTCCGACACCTCGACCACCCGGCAATCGGCGGCGGGCATGAAGGGGGCGGCGGCGGAGTCGATGAACAGGGTGCGCAGCCGAACCAACCCCGTCACCAGCCACCCATGCTCCACCCCCGCCGGGATCCACACCGCGCGCAGCGGCGGCACGATCCAGGCTCCGCCGGTGGTCGTCACCCGCATGGTTCCGCTGGTGGCGAACAGCAATTGCGCCCGGCTGTGCCGGTGCGGATCGACCACCGACCCCGGCGGGTAGTCGTGCGACAGAGCCAAAATCGGTTGCGGGTAGGGATCGAAGCGGGGGAGGTCGTGGCTGGTGATGCGCATGGAAAATCTGTTGAGCGGCGTGTCCGTTTTGCGATGAAACTTGACCGGACGGATCGTAGAGGACGCGGCTAACCTGTCCAGACCTTCCATCAATGGTCAGGAACAAGGATCATGCCGTCCCCATCGCCAAGCCCGGCGGAATCCCGTCGCGTCATCGCCTTCATCAACGCCGGACATTTCGTCGATCATCTGCTGATGCTGGTCTTCCCCACCGCTGTTTTGGGCATCGGCGACAGCTTCGGTTTGGGCTTTGGCGAGCTTCTCGGCCTGTCGCTCGGCGGCTTCATCGCCTTTGGCGCGGGGTCGATTCCGGCGGGCTGGCTGGGCGACCGCTGGAGCCGCCGCAACATGATGGCCGTTTTCTTCCTGGGCATGGGGGCGTCGGCGGCGTTGACCGGCCTGGCTCCGTCGCCCGCGCTTCTGGCGGTCGGGTTGGCGGTGACGGGGCTGTTCGGGGCGATCTATCACCCGGTCGGCACCGCGATGCTGACCGCCCACGCCAACGCGCTTGGTGGGCGGATGGGGCAGGCGATCGGCGTCAACGGCGTCTGGGGCAATCTGGGCATCGCCGTCGCGGCGCTGGCCACCGGCGGCTTGACGCAATGGTTTGGCTGGCGGGCGGCTTTCATCGCGCCGGGGGTGCTGACCATGGCGCTGGGCGTCGCCTTTCTGGCGCTGGTTCCCGACGGCCCGGCCCCGGTCAAGGCGGCGGCGCGCGGCGCCGGGCGCTTGCCCCGCGCGGTGGTGCTGCGGGCCTTCGCCGTGCTGGCGGTGACGACGGTGGCGGGCGGCGTGGTGTTCAACGCGGCGACGCTGGCCCTGCCCAAGCTGTTTGACGAGCGCTTGAGCCTGCTGGCGCAAAGCCCGTTGGGGATTGGCGCGTTGGTCAGCGCGGTCTATGTGATCGGCGCGACCTCGCAATTGATCGTCGGGCGACTGCTGGATCGCCATACGCTGCGCGCGATCTTCATGCCGCTGTCCTTTTTGCAGGCGCCTTGTCTGCTTCTGGCGGGCTTCGCCTCCGGCTGGGAGTTGGTGGCGGCGGCGACGGTGATGATGTTCGCAATTTTCGGTCAAGTGACGATCAACGACACCATGGTCGCCAAATACACCGACGACGCGTGGCGGTCGCGGGCCTACGCCATCCGCTATCTGATTTCCTTCGCGGCGAGCGCGGTGGCGGTGCCGTTGGTGGCGGTGCTGCACGACCAGGGCGTCGGCGCGGCGCCGGGCGGCTTCACCACGGTGATGCTGGCGCTGGCGGGCTTGGGCGGCGCGATCTTCCTGTCGTCGCTGGCCTTCCCGCACCGACCCGACGAGGTGGCGGTCGCCCAGCCGGTCGCGGCGGAGTGAGCAAACCCGTAAAGAAAGCGGGGGAGGCGCGGACCTCCCCCGGTTCCATCCTTACTTCGCCAGAGCGGCGACGCCCGGCAGTTCCTTGCCTTCCAGCCATTCCAGGAAGGCGCCGCCGGCGGCGGACACGTAGGTGAATTTGTCTTCGACCCCGGCGTGGGCCATCGCGGCGACGGTGTCGCCGCCGCCCGCCACCGACAGCAGGCCGCCCGCTTCGGTGCGGTCGGCGACGATTTTGGCGACGGCGTTGGTTCCGGCGTCGAACGGGGCGATCTCAAAGGCGCCGAGCGGGCCGTTCCACACGATGGTCTTGGCGGCTTTCAGCTTTTCGGCGAGGAAGGCGACGGTCGCCGGGCCGACGTCCAGGGCCATTTCATCGGCGCCGACGCCGTTGGCCGGAACCACGCGGTTGGCGGCGCCCGCCTTGAATTCCTTGGCGACGACGAAATCGGTCGGCAGCAGGATTTCGCAGTTGGCCTCTTTGGCCGTCGCCATGATGGCGCGGGCTTGGTCGGCCATATCCTTTTCACACAGGCTGGCCCCGACATCGACGCCCTGCGCGAACAGGAAGGTGTTGGCCATGCCGCCGCCCAGCGCCAGCATGTCCACCTTGCGGACCATGTTGCCGAGCAGGTCGAGCTTGGTCGAGATCTTCGCCCCGCCGACGACGGCGGCGACCGGACGCTCCGGCTTTTCCAACGCCAGGGTCAGCGCCTTGAGTTCCGCCTCCATCAGACGCCCGGCGGCGTTGGGCAGCAGGCGGGCGACGCCCTCGGTCGAGGCGTGGGCGCGGTGGGCGGCGGAAAAGGCGTCGTTGACGTAGATGTCGCCCAATTCGGCGATCTGCGCGGCGAAGGCCGGGTCGTTCTTTTCCTCTTCGGCGTGGAAGCGGGTGTTTTCCAGCAGAACGATGGCGCCCTCATGCACCTTGGCGATGGCGTCCTTGGCGGGTTGGCCGACGCAATCCTCGGCGAAGGCGACCTTCTGGCCGACGGCGGCGCTCAGCGCGTCCAGCACATGGCGCAGCGAGTTTTTGGCGTCCGGGCCGTTCTTCGGGCGACCGAAATGCGACAGAACGACGACCTTGGCGCCCTTCAGCGACAGCTCTTTCAGGGTCGGGGCCAGACGGTCGATGCGGGTGGCGTCCGACACCTTGCCGTCCTGCATCGGCACGTTCAGATCGGCGCGCACCAGCACCGTCTTGCCGTTGACCTCGATGTCGTCGATCGTGTTGAAATCGGTCATTGCCGTGCGTTCCCAGTTTGTGGCCAGGGTATGGCCGGAGCGTGAAAATTTCGGCGCAGCCAAGCACAGCGGACCACGCTTTGCAACCGCCCGCAGCGGCGGAATTCGCCGCAGTCGGCAGGGGAACGGGGCAGGGGAGACGACCGTGCGCGGGTCAGCCCTTCAGCCGCTTGATGGTGTTGGTGGTGCTTTGGCCTTCGACCAAGTCGGCCAGCACCACCGCGCCGCCATAGCTCTGGACGAACGCGGCCCCGACCACCGTGGCGATGGTGTAGTCGGCCCCCTTGACCAACACGTCCGGGCGGATGGCGTGAATCAGGGTTTCCGGCGTGTCCTCGCCAAAAATCACCACCAGATCGACGCAGCCGAGCGAGGCCAGCACGGTGGCGCGCGCCGTCTCGGTCTGCACCGGGCGGCTGTCACCCTTCAAACGCTTGACCGACTCGTCGCTGTTCAGCCCGACCACCAGAATGTCGCAGGCGGCGCGGGCCTGCTTCAGCAACGAGATGTGGCCGGGGTGCAGCAGGTCAAAACAGCCGTTGGTGAAGCCGACGCGCTTGCCGCGCAGCCGCCAGCGTTCGGCCCGTTCCGCCGCCTCGTCGCGGTTGGCGATCTTCTCTTCGCCATGGCGCCATTCCTGTTCGTGCAGGGCGGCCAGAAGCTCTGGCGTGCGGACGACGGCGGTGCCGACCTTGCCGACGACCAGACCGGCGGCGAGGTTGGCCAGACGCGCCGCGTCGGTCAAACCGACGCCGACCGCCAAGGCAGCGGTCAGCGTCGCCACCACGGTGTCCCCGGCGCCCGACACGTCGAACACCTCGCGCGCTTCGGCGGGCAGATGGGTCACGCTGTCCGCCGTCACCACCGACATGCCCTGTTCGCTGCGGGTGGCGACGACCGCGCCGACGCCGCAGGTTTCAATCAGGCGGCGGGCGGCGATCACCACCTCCCCGTCGCTGTGGGCGGGCAGGCCGGTGGCCTCCATCAATTCCTTGCGGTTGGGCGTGAGGATGTCGGCCCCGCGATAGCGGCGGTAGTCGCGGCCCTTGGGATCGACCACCACCGTCTTGCCCGCCGCCCGCGCGGCGGCGATGACGTCGGCCACCAAACCATCGGTCAGCACGCCCTTGCCGTAATCGGACAGGATGACGCCGCCGACGTCGGGCAGGGCCTGTTTCACCCGATCCAGAACCTGGGCGGCCACCGTGATCGGCGCGACGGTTTCGACGTCGGCGCGCAGCAATTGTTGTTGCCCGGCGATGAAGCGGGTTTTCACCGTGGTCTGGCGCCCGGCCTCGACGATGACGGCGTCGCCGTCGCTGATGCCTTCGCGCGCCAGCAGGGCCAGCAGATCGCCGCCCGCCGCGTCTTGGCCGACCACCGACAGGAAACGGCAAGCGGCGTCCAGCGCGATCAGATTGGCGGCGACGTTGCCCGCCCCGCCCAGCTTCGGCACGTCGCGGGTGATCCGCAGCACCGGAATCGGCGCTTCGGGCGACACCCGATCCACCGAGCCATAGACGAAACGGTCGAGCATCACGTCGCCAAGGCACAGCACGTTGGCGCGGGACAGGGTGTCGATGTGACGGGCAAGGTCGCTCATGGGGTCTCTCTTACCAACCCGCGCGGAAGGGCGCCAGCGAACAAAGGCGGCGGGCGCGGGGGGCGACTCATTGAAAGGCGGGAACCTCGCGTTTCAGATCGCCGGTTCCCCGGGCGAAGGTCAGGGTGAGGAGGCCGGAGACCTCATCGCAGGAGGGGCGGTCTGCGGCGACCGGATCCAGGGTCAGGCCGCTGGCCGCCAACCGCCGCCCGAAATCGGCGACCCGGTCGCCGGGCAGGGCGAAGCGGATGACCGCCATGACGTCGGAAAACAGGCTGTGATCGACGATCCACCCGCCCACGCCGTTCAGCGCGTCGGCCGCCGCCGTCAGCGCGGCGTTGCGGTCCATCGTCACCACCACGTCGAATTTCAAAATTGGTCGCATCGGTTCATGGCCTTCTCGTCAGGACTTGAGGCGGGAGCGGCGGCGGGATGCTACCATGATCGCCGCCCATCCCGCCGCGTCGCCTCCGTTGGTCCCCCATGCGTTTTCCCTCCGTCGCGAACAGCCTGTCGGCGAAACTTTTGGCGCTCACGATCCTGTTCGTGCTGCTGGCCGAGGTGCTGATCTACACCCCCTCCATCGCGCGTTTCCGCATGACCTATCTGGAAGAGCGGCTGGCCGCCGCCCACATCGCCGCGCTGTCGGTGGAGGCCGCCCCCGACTTCATGGTGACGAAGGCGTTGCAGGCCAAGCTGTTGGCCTACGCCGACGCGCATGTCATCGACCTGATCCAACCCGACGCGCGCGTCTACATGCTGTCCCGCCCGATGCCGCCGGAGGTGGATGAGACGTTCGACCTGCGCGGCGGCGGCAACTGGTCGCTGATCGTCGACGCCTTTTGCGCGTTGGTGGAGCGGCGCGACCGGGTGATCCGGGTGATCGACCGTTCGCCCAAGGACCGCGCCCAGCGGGTGGAGATCACCATGGACGAGCGCCCGATGATCGACGCGATGCTGGAGTTTTCCCGCAGCATCCTGGGGGTGTCGGTCGCCATTTCGTTGATCGCGGCGGGGCTGTTGTTCGTCACGCTGAACGCTTTGCTGGTCCGCCCGATGCGGCGGCTGACCGACAGCATGGTCGCTTTCCGCCGCGACCCCGACGGCGCGCCGGCGGCGGAGCCGGATCGCCGTCGCGACGAAATCGGCGTGGCGGGGCGCGAGTTGGCGGCGATGCAGGGCGCCGTCCGCACCGCGTTGCGCCAGCGCGAACGCTTGGCCGCCTTGGGCGCCGCCGTCGCCAAGATCAACCATGATCTGCGCGGGATCCTGTCCACCGCCTCCCTGCTGTCCGAACGTTTGAGCGAAAGCAGCGACCCGGAGGCGCGACGGGTGACGCCCCGGTTGATGGCGTCGCTGGACCGCGCGGTGGAGTTGTGCGGGCAAACCCTGTCCTTCACCCGCGACGGCGCCCTGCCGTTGCGCGTGGCGCCGTTCGATGTGCGGGCCTTGACCGAGGAGGTCGGCGCGCAGGTGCTCGCCACGGCGCGGCCCGACGGCGCCCGCGTCGAAGCCGTGTGGAGCAACGCCGTGCCGGAGGGGTTGACCATCCGAGGCGACGCCGGGCAATTGTCGCGCGCCCTGGTCAATCTGGGCCGCAACGCGGTGCAGGCGGGGGCCGAGCGGGTGCGCGTCGCCGCTGAACGGCAGGGTGATCGGCTGATTCTGACCGTCGCCGACAACGGTCCTGGCCTGCCGCCGCGCGCGCGGGAGCATCTGTTCGAGCCCTTCGCCGGATCGGCGCGGGCGGGCGGCGTCGGTTTGGGGCTGGCCATCGCGCGCGAGGTGGCGCGCGCCCATGGCGGCGATCTGCGGCTGTTGGCCAGCACCGGGGAGGGCAGCGTCTTCGCCATCGACCTGCCCGTCGCCCCGCCGTCGGGAGGGGCCAGACTTGCGCCTGCTGCAACGCAAAAGTCGTTTGTGTCGCATTGATTTTGTGGTCATTCTTCCGCAAAATTGGTTCAGATCGAAAGCGTTCGCCGATCTCCTCCGACCGAGGTGCGCGGAAAACGCGGCACGCAACGGCTCTCGGGCCGCTCTTTTTGAAGGAAATCGGGACGTGAAGGCTATCGGTGGTTGGGTGTCGCCCGTGATCGCGGGCATCATGGCGTTTGTTGGGCTTCTGGCCTCTTCGCGCGCTTCGGATGACGCGTTCGCCGTCGGCGGCATTCTGATTTTCCTGGGCTGCGTGGCCTACATCTTCTCCGCCATCAGCCGTCACTACGACCGTTTGGACGCCGCTCACTGACGGTCGGCCGCCACCACGGCCTTGTCGCCGTGGGCGGTTGAAAATCGGCGCATCGGGCCGCCGCCCCGGCGGCCCGACCCCAAGAAGGGGGGCCGTCATGTCATGGGATCGCTCGTCTTTCAACACGCTGGACGTCATGCGCCGCCGCCCGGCGTTCGATTTGGTCGCGGCGCTTCCCTCCGCCACACCGACCGCGATCATTGATTTGGGCTGTGGCGGCGGGCATCTGTCCCGCCTGCTGGCGGCGCATTGGCCGCAGGCCGACGTTCTGGGGGTGGACAATTCCCCCGCCATGCTGCGCTGGGCGCAGAGCGTTCCATCGCGGGTCCGCTATCTGGACGCCGATTTGACCGACTGGCGTCCGCATTGGCCGGTCGAGCTTCTGATTTCCGACGGCGGTTTGCAGCGGGTTCCCAACCACGAACGGGTTTTCCCGGAGTTTCTGCAATGTCTGGCCCCCGGCGGCGCGCTGGCCGTGGCCCTGCCGCGCCCGCAGGAACAGGCGGCGCACCGTCTGCTGCTGGACACCGTGGCTGACGGCCCTTGGGCCGAATGTCTGGCTGACGCCCTGAAGCCCATGCCGCAGCATGGCGCGCAGGATTACTATGACTGGCTCAGCCCGTTGGCGGTGTCGGTCGATTTGTGGGAAACCGAGTATCACCATGTCTTGAGCGGCGACACCCCGATCCTGCAATGGCTGCGGGCGGCGGCGCTGACGCCGGTGATGGACCGCCTGGACGGGCCGGAGCTTGACCAATTCCTCGCCGCCTATCGCGGGCGGTTGGAGGCGGCCTATCCCGAACACCCCTATGGCAACACGCTGGCGCCGACCCGACATCTGTTCATCGTGGCGCGCGTGGCGGGATGAGCGCCGCGCGCGGCCTCGCTGGGGTCAAACCCCGTCGACGCAACCCAACAACGGCGCCCAATCGCTGCGGTGTTCGGCGGCGCGCTTGCCCGGCATGTCGAACAGGCTGAGGCCGGTCGCCGCCGCGTCGGCGTAAATCTGGCTGTCGCGCAGCCGCGCCACCACCTGATGACCAATGCCGCCGAGAAACTGGTCGAGCCGGTCGGCGGCCTTGGTGCGGGCGCGCATCCGGTTGCCGACCACCGCCACCGCCTTCTTGTGCTTGGCGATGGACTTCAACTCGTCCAGCTTGCCGAGGAAGCGTTGGGTCGCCTGCTCGTCAAAGGCGCCGGGCAGCACCGGCAGGACGACGAGATCGGCCATCTTGACCAGATCCTCAATCTGCTTGGTCTTCAGCGCGGCGGGGGCGTCGATGACCAGACGGCGGTAGCCGCGCGGGATGTCGGTGATGTCCTTCGCCCAATCCACGCCGACCACGCGCGGCGCCGTCTCCGGGCGCCGCTCCAGCCAGCCGAGCGAGGAGTGCTGGCGGTCCACGTCGGCCAGCACGGTGGACAGGCCCGCGACCGCCGAGGCGGCGGCGAGGTGGGTGGCGAGCGTGGTCTTGCCGCAACCACCCTTGATGTTGGCGACGAGGATCGTGAGCATCGGGCGAGGTTACACCACCGGATCGGGCTTCGACCAGAAGCGCTTGGCGTCAAGGAAATCATGCCACAGGGCGACCAGCGCCGCTTCGGTGTCGGACACCCCGCGCGCGTGCCAGCCGATGACGATGCCCGCCGCGCGCGGCTCGCCGGGCAGGGAATGGCTGCCGTCCTCGTGCAACGCGTGCAGCAGCCGGGTGGCGGTCGCCACGTCGTTCAGATGGCCCAGGGCGTCCTGCATGGCGGCCAGATCCTGCAAATAACGGCGCACCGGCTTGTCGTCGTACAGGCTGCGGAAGAACTCGACCGCGTAGCGCAGCTTTTTCAGGGCGATGCGCAGTTGGTGGCGTTGGGCGACCGGCAGATGGGCGAAGCCCTGCCCGGCGCGTTTGGCCTTGCGGTGGCGCTTTTCCAACAAATGGTCGGCCAACCCGACCACCGGCTCGAACAGGCGGACCGATTCCTCGCTGACCGGCTGGTCGCGCCAGCCGCGCTTTTCCACCCAGGCGCCCAAACCCAGCAGGAAGGCGGTGTAGCGGGGGGAGCCGACGGCCTCGCGCGCCGTCACATAGGCGCGCAACCGCCGGGCTTCGGCGGCGGCGGCCAGCGCGTCGATGTCCTCGACCACCGCGTGGCCGTGGCCGTCGGCGCGGTGGAAGGCGTCGCGCACCGGGGCCAGAAGTTCGGTGGCGAACACGTCCCAATCGCGCGCCGGGCCAAGGCTGCCCGCCAGCCATTTGATCTCGCCGACCAGCCAGAGATATTGCGGAGTCGGCACGAAGGGCCGGAACAGCGCGATGGCGGAGCGCAGGCGGCGCAGCGCCACCCGCATCTGATGCACGCCTTCGGGATCGTCGCCGGTCAGCGTCACCGCCTCGTTCGCCGCCAGATGGGTGACGCAGGCCCGCACGATGCGGGCCACGGCCCCTTCGACCGTCACGTCGGGTTCCAGCGTCAGCTTTTCCGCCTTGGCCGACTGGTCGCTTTCGCCCGCCGCCAGCGCGTAGCCGCGCGCCGCCTTGGTCCGCACCTCCAGCCGCAGCGGCGCGAGCGCCGCCAACTCCAGCCCCAGATCGAACAGCGCCGCCGGGGAGCCGCTTTTCAACTCCAGTTCAATTTCGCACACCGGGGTGGCGCGGCCATCGGGCAGGCGCACCTCGCCCTGGTCGAAGGCGATTTCGATCAAGGACGCGCTCGCCCCGCCGCCGAGTCGAACCTCCACCACGCCGCGTTCGATGTGGGAAGTGAAGACCGGCTCCAGTTCCGAGTCGCTGAGCGGGCCAAGCAACTCCAACGCCTCGGAATCGGCGATCAGGGTCAGGTCGGGTTGGGCGGTGGGGAGCGCGCATTCCCATTCGCCGCGCGCCAGCCCGTCGGCCTCCGGCGCGGATTTGACGGTTTGCACGAAGCCGTCGCCGGTCTTGCGCACCCGCAAGGTGGCCAGTCGCTCCGCCAACCGCCGGTCTGGCGTGTCGTAATAGGTGCTTTCGAGCGTTCGGACCGATTCCGGCCCAACCGCCCGCCCGGTGACGGCGGGGGCGGCGCGCAGGATCGCCAGATCCTCCGGCCGCGCGGCGAGCTTGAGTTCCGTCTCGCGGTTGATGTCCGCTTCAGCCATGGCTTGCGCCTCGAACCCCCGATCAGCGACCGTATACGGCCTATGGTGCCGTGTTTGCACAGGCTCTGAACAGGGTCAAGTTACGGAAATAATACAATAACCACGGTTGTAAAAACCACAAGTGGCGCAGCTTTGATCTTTGCGGCTAGGCCGATGGTCGGGGGGCTGGAAGGCCGCTTGGCGGGGGCCGGGACGAAGTGTCCCGTTGCCAGTCGGCGCGCGGGCGGGCATATATCGCCGCGCGGCCCTCCCCGCTGGACGGGACGGCTTTTGGCAACGAGCAAAAATGGCGGAAGGAAGCCTCTCATGGCTGAAAGCACTTTTGATGTCGTCGTCGTTGGCGGCGGTCCCGGCGGGTATGTCTGCGCGATCCGCGCGGCCCAACTTGGGTTCAAGGTCGCCTGCGTGGAAAAGCGGTCCGCGTTGGGCGGCACCTGCCTGAACGTCGGCTGCATCCCCTCCAAGGCGCTGCTGGCGGCGTCGGAGAAGTTCGAGGAAGCGGCGCATGGCCTCGCCAAGTTCGGCATCAAGGTCGGCGGCGTCGAACTGGACCTGCCCGGCATGCTGGCGCACAAGGACAAGGTGGTTAAGGACAACACCGGCGGCATCGAGTTCCTGTTCAAAAAGAACAAGGTGACGTGGCTGAAGGGCGCCGGGACCATCACGTCCGGCACGACGGTCGAGGTTGAGGGCGTCGGCGCGATCACCGCGTCGAAGGCCATCGTCATCGCCACCGGCTCGGAAGTCACCCCGCTGCCCGGCATCGCCATCGACGAGAAAAAGATCGTCTCCTCCACCGGCGCCCTGGAGCTGCCGGAGGTGCCCAAGCGTCTGGTCGTCATCGGCGGCGGCGTGATCGGGCTGGAGCTGGGTTCGGTCTGGGGCCGTCTGGGCGCGAAGGTCACGGTCATCGAGTATCTCGACCGCATCCTGCCGACGATGGACGGCGAGCTGTCCAAGCAGTCGCAGCGCATCTTCGCCAAGCAGGGCATGACCTTCAAGCTGGGGGCCAAGGTCACGGGCGCGACGGTCAGCGACGCGGGCGTGTCGTTGACGGTCGAACCGGCGGCGGGCGGCGCGGCGGAAACGGTCGAGGCCGACGTCGTGCTGGTCGCCATCGGTCGCCGCGCCTTCACCCAGGGTCTGGGTCTGGACAAGGTTGGCGTCGAGCTGGACAACCGGGGTCGCGTCAAGATCGGCAAGCATTTTGAAACCAACGTGCCGGGCATCTACGCCATCGGCGACGTGGTGGAAGGCCCGATGCTGGCCCATAAGGCCGAAGAGGAAGGCGTCGCGCTGGCCGAGCAGTTGGCCGGGCAGAAGAGCCACGTCAACCATGATCTGGTCCCCGGCGTCGTCTACACCTGGCCGGAAGTCGCCGCCGTCGGCAAGACGGAAGAGGAGCTGAAGGCGGCGGGCGTCGCCTACCGCGCCGGCAAATTCCCCTTCACCGCCAACGGCCGCGCGCGCGCGGGCGGCAACACCGACGGTTTCGTGAAGATCCTGGCCGACGCCACGACCGACAAGGTGCTGGGCGTCCATCTGCTGGGTCCGAACGTGTCGGAGATGATCGGCGAGTTGGTGCTGGCCATGGAGTTCAGCGCGTCGTCCGAAGACATCGCCCGCACCTGCCACGCCCACCCGACCCTGTCGGAAGCGGTGAAGGAAGCCGCCCTGGCGGTGGACGGTCGCCCGCTGCACATCTGATCGGGTTTCCGGTCAAAGGGCTGAGGTGAACGACGCCCGCTCTCCCGTGCCGATGTGGCGGGGAGGGCGGGCGTTTTGTTTTTTGACACCGATGAACACAGATGGACACAGATTAAAAAGATGAACATCGAATGTTTTTGTGATTGGATTGGTGTTGTTTTGATAATCTTTAAAATCAAAAATATTAAATCAATAACTGTCGCCAATATTTGAAAGTAAGCACAGAATTCCAGTTCATCTTAAAAATCTGTGTCCATCTGTGTCCATCTGTGTTCATCGGTGTCAAAAAAACACCCAAACACTCCAAAACGACACCGGCGAGCGAGTGGTTTCCCACCGCGCCCGCCCGGCATTATCCAAGGATCAACCGATCCGTCGGCAAACCGATCAGTAGGTGTAGAACAGCTTCTGGATCGCCTTGCTGTCGGTGGTCTTGGTCAGGGCGAGCATCAGCAGGATGCGGGCCTTTTGGGCGTTCAGCGTGTCGCTGACCACGAAATCCAGCTCGTCGTCGTTGGCTTCGCCGTTGCGGGCGACGATGCCGTTGCCGACGCGGGACGAGCGGACGATCAGGACGCCCGCCTTGCGGGCTTCGACCAGACCGGGCTTCATCGCGTTGGACAGGCTGCCGTCGCCGACGCCGGCGTGGATGATGCCCTTGGCCCCGGCCTTCACGAAGGCGTCGAGCGCGACGCGGTTGTTGTTGGCGTAGCCATAGACGATGTCAACCTGCGGCAGGCTGTCGAGCTTGCTGACGTCGAACTCCGTCTCGGCGGTGTGCTTGCGGATGACCTGCCGGTAGAAATGCGCCTTGTTGTCCTGCATGTAGCCGAGGAAGCCCAGTTCCGGCGTGCGGAAGGTGTCGGCGGTGGAGGTGTTGGTCTTGGTCACGTCGCGACCGGCGTTGATCTGGTCGTTCAGCGACACCAGAACGCCCTTGCCGACGGCGTCCTTGCTGCCCGCCAGGGTGACGGCGTTGTAGAGGTTGACCGGGCCGTCGGCGCTGATGGCGGTGGACGGGCGCATCGCGCCGACGATCACCACCGGCTTGGTGCTCTTGACCGTCAGGTTCAGGAAATAGGCGGTCTCTTCGATGGTGTCGGTGCCGTGGGTGATGACGATGCCGTCCACGTCCGGCTGGGCCAGCAGCGTGTTGACCCGCTTGGCCAGCGTCAGCCAATGGTCGTTGGTCATGTTCTCGCTGGCGATCTGGAAGACCTGCTCGCCCTTGACGTTGGCGACCTTCTTCAACTCCGGCACGGCTTCGATCAGCCGCTCGACGCCGACCTTGGCGGCGGTGTAGCCGACCGTCGTCGTGCTGGTGGCTCCGGTCCCGGCGATGGTGCCGCCGGTCGCCAGAATCATCACGTTGGGCAGTTTGTCTTGAGCGAAGGCGACGGCGCTGGTCAGCAAAGCGGTGCAGACGGCGAGCGTGCTGGCGAATTTGGTCATCGACACGTGGTGTTCTCCATGCCCTGCGGCGCTGGTTGGCGGCGCCGCTCGTTATTGTTGGCGGAGTGAACAGTCCGTTTTCCGGGTGAATGAGGATGGGCGCGCTGGTGAATGGCGCGTCAATGACGCGTGCGCCGGATGGAGGGCTGCCCTGCGAAAAATGCCGACGATGGCGCGGCGGTCATAGAAGAATGTTTTTGTTAAAACTGTCCAATTGCATAACAATCAGTTGTTGCTCTAAACTCCTTGGGTAGTGATGCGGTGGACGAACGCCGGGGACGCCCCCCCCCCCCGCAAGGTCGATCCCGTGGCATGGCGTTTGCTGTGTTTTGGCGCGGCGGACGCGTCGGCGCTCCAGTTCTCGGGTGTCCATTTTCTGCATGGCGGAGGTTGCCCTTTGTTGGACCGTGGCGCACAGGACAGGATGGGTCATCGCGCACGGGTCTTCACCGCCCGTTCGGTGGACGCAAGCCAGCACGCGAGTCTGGCCGCCGGGTGGGATCTGACCTTTTCCCAATGGTCGCCCGGACGCTTCAACGGCGCGCTCGCCGCTGTCCAGCTCGACCGGATGCAGATCCTGCGCGATCAGACCAACCGCGCCCTCAGCAAGCAGGGAACCGCCTGGACCGGCTCGCTGGTGTTCAGCCTGCCGATGGGGGCCAACGGGGAAGGGCGTCTGGCCGGGCGGACGCTGTCCTTTCCCTCCGGCCTGTTGGCCAACGCGGGCAATTTGCCGGAGTTGCGCACGCCCGAACAGCTTGATCTGGTGTGCGTCGCGGTGGATCGCGGGTGGTTGAGCGACATGGCGGAAGCGTCCGGCTGCGCGCTCGCCGCCCGCCGGATCAAAACCACCCCGAACCGGCTGCATGGATTGCCATCGACCAACCAGCGCCTGTTTCAAAGCTTTGAGGATATTTTCGGCAATCTGCCCGAATTGGCGCAAACGCTGGAGCATCACGGCAGCCGGGCAGCGTTGGAAAGCCTGGTGGCCGACCTGCTGCTGGAGGCTCTGTCCACCGGCGAGGGCGACGATTTGCGGGCGTCCCCGCCGCACAAGCGGGTCGTCGACAAGGCTCGGGCCTATGTGATGGGCAACATGGACCGCCAACCCGCCATCGACGACGTTTGCCGCCATGTCGGCGTCAGCCGCCGCAAGCTTCAGAACTGCTTCCACCAGACGCTTGGATGCAGCCCGGCCCAATTCCTGCGGGTGATGCGGTTGAACGGCGTCCGGCGAGCCTTGCAGAATCCCGAAAAAACCAGCCCGGCGTCGGTCGGCGACGTCGCCGCCCATTGGGGCTTTTGGCATCTGAGCCGCTTTGCCGGTGACTACCGCGACCTGTTCGGGGAACTTCCGTCCGAAACGCTGCGCCGCGCGCGGGCCTGAGGCGGCGGACGACCAAAGGAAAACGCCAAAAACGCCACGGCGCGGCCCCTCCGTTGGGAAGGGCCGCGCCGTGCGCGTCGGCGGAAGGCGGGGAGGGGGCGGTTTTGCCGACGACCCGCTTTACAGCGCGTTGATGGGCGGCACGCGGTCGGCCCAGGGTTGGGCGGCTTCCAATTGCCCGGCCAGCGCGAACAGCCGCGATTCCGCCCCGAACGGCGCGGCGAAATGGCTGCCGATCGGCAGGCCCGCGTCGCTCCAGAACAGCGGAACCGACATCGCCGGTTGACCGCTGGCGTTGAACAGCGCCGTGAAGGGCGAGAAGCCATGGAATTGGTGGATGAGGTCGTCCAGCGTCTGGCCGTCGTGCATGTCCAGCGCGCCGACCAGGACCGGCGGCTTCGCCAGGGTCGGGGTCAGGAGCAGGTCGCAGCCGTTGAAGACGCCCGCCATGCGGCGGCCCAGCGCGTGGATCCAATCGACCGCCGCCGCGTAGCGCGCTCCGCTGACTTCGCCGCGCGCGCGCAGCAGGATGCGGGTGCGTGGCTCCAGATCCGCTTCGTTCACCGGATGGCCGCTGACCTGCCCCAGGAACGTCAACAGGCTGCGGGTCTGGGCGCCGATGATGGTGAACACGGTGTCGTAGAACTCCAGCGCGTTGACCGGCAGGGTGATCTCTTCCACCCGATGCCCCAGGCTTTCACAAAGCGCGGCGGTGTGCTCGACCGCCGCGAGGCAGGCCGGATCGGTCGGCCAGGGGGCGAGGCTGCGCGCCAACCCGATCCGCAACGCCTTCGGTGGGCGGCTGACCGCCGTCAGAAACGGTTCGGTCTGGGGTGGGGCGTCATAGGGGTCGCCAGGGGCCATCCCGGCGGTGGCGTCCAGCAGGGCGGCGCTGTCGCGCACCGACAGGGTGATGGCGTGGTTGATTCCCATCCCGGCCCACCCCTCGCCGATCAGCGGCCCATTGGACACGCGCCCGCGCGTCGGCTTCAGGCCGAACACGCCGCAGCAGGAGGCGGGAACCCGCAGCGACCCGCCGCCGTCGTTGCCATGGGCGAAGGGGACCGCCCGCGCCGCCACCAGGGCCGCCGCGCCGCCGCTCGATCCGCCCGGCGTGTGGCTGGGCGACCACGGGTTGCGGGTGGCCCCGAACAACCGGGATTCGGTGGCGTAGGAGGTGCCGAACTCCGGCGAGGTCGTGGTCCCGGCGATGACCACGCCCGCCCGGCGCAGACGGGCGACCACCTCGCCGTCCAGCGGGCCGACGCCGCGCGCGCAGGTCAGCGACCCGTTGGTCATGCGCACGCCGCGCACCGGCATGAACAGGTCCTTGATGACGGTCGGGACGCCGTGGAAGGGGCCGTCGCCGACCGCGCCGTCGCGCGCCGTGGTCCGCGCGGACTCGCGCAAATCCTCAACCACGGCGTTGAGCGTCGGATTCACCCGCTCGATCCGCCCGAGGATGTCCTCCAGCGCCTCCATCGGCGTGATGGCTCCCTGGCGGATCAGCGCCGCCAGACCAAGGCCGTCCCGCCATTCCGTGGCGATGCTGCTGTGATCCATGATGTCTGTCTCCTGACGAGTCGGAAAAGGCCGCAGGGGGAGGTTCCAAGCGCCCCTGCGGCAAGTGGGTGCGCACGCTCACACGGGTGAGGGCGTTCTCACGCCGGGTCTGTCCCGTAAGCCGGTCGGGCGCGGCGCGCGCCCACCAGCAACCACACCCCGGCCAAAGCAAAAGGCGCGACGCTGAACAGGGCGATTGCCGAGGGGATGCTGTGCGTGGTCGCGGCGATGACCGCGATCATGATCGGGCTGACGAACTGGCCGAGATACAGGCAGGAGGTGAAACCGCCCACGCCCCGCGCCCGCGCCGATTCCGGCAGATTTTCCAGCAGCGGGGCCAGCGCGTTCGGCACCAGCATGCCGCCGCCGAAACCATGGATGGCGACCGCCGCCAACACGGCGTTGTAGCTGTCGGCGCGCGCCATCAGCCACAGCCCCACCGCCAACAAGGCCAGCAGCAGGGCGTTGACGAGCGCGGTTCCCAGACGGCGGCGGACCAAGGGCCAGACCAACGCCCCCGCCAGCGTCGCCAGCAGCCCCAGACCGGCGCACAGACCGATCAAGGTGCTGGAGGTCACGCCCAGACCGACGACGATGACCGGCGACTGAACCGGCACGACGAAGCTGGCGAGCATCCCGATGAAGATCAGGCTGTAGGCCGTGGCAACCCGCCGCCACGCCGCCGCGTCCAGCGCGGTTGGCGGCGCGTCTCGCCGTTCGGCGCGCGTCGGTTCCCACAGCGTCGCCGCCATCGCCGGCAGCAACAGCAAGGGCAGCAGATAGAGCAGGAACGGCGCGCGCCACGAGGTTTCGCCGACCGCCCCGCCGATCACGAAGAAGAGCGAGCCGATCACCGCGATCGTCACCACTTGGCGACCGACGTAACGCGAACGGTCCGGTCCCTGCCAGTAATCGCCGATCAGGGTGGTGCAGCAGGTCATCACCATGGCTTCGGCGCAGCCGAACAGCAGGCGCGTGGCCAGAATGTGCGACAGATCGTTCAGTTGACTGGGGGCGGCCCCCAACAGCGCGTACAGCAGCGTCGCCAGCATCAGCATCGCCTTGCGCCCGAACCGGTCGGCCAACCACCCGGCGATCGGGGCGAACAGCGCGATGGTCAGGGCGGGTCCGGCGGCGACCAGGGGGACCAGCGCGTCGGCGTGCGCGGTGATCGGCCCGAACTCCGCCCCGATCTTGGGCAGGACCGGGGCGATCATCACCGACCCGACGATGGTCAGACTGCTCCCCAGCAGAATGACGGCCCCCTGTTTGCCCGTGGCCTGCCGGGGGGCGGGGGGCGTGGAAATGGTGGTCATGTCCAGCCTCCCTTAGAACGAATACGCGACGCGAAGCGCGGTGGCGATACCCTGGGAGCGGTTTTGCGCCCCGAACTCCTTGTAGCTGTGGAACGTGACCAGCGGCTTGCCCGGCTCAAAGTAGCTGAGGGCCGGACCGACGGCGAACACCCGCGCCCGGTTGCCGGCGCCTGAACCGGGACCGGCGTCGTCGGTGATCTGCTGGTACCAGTAGCCGCCCAACCCCGCCGTGACCGGGCCGATGTGCTGGCCAACGGCGAATTCGTGCTTGAACTCCACGCCGCTGCGGTACTTGGTCTTCGGGTTGGTGGTGTTGACGTCCAGCTCAAAATTCGAGGACAGCTCGAACCCGCCTTCGGTCAGATAGGTGACGCCGACCACCGGGGCGAAGGACCAATGGTTGGCGCCGGGGTTGAACAGCCGATTCACGTCGTAGCCGCCGGTCGGAGCCTGGATCTGGGCGGCGGCGTTGATGAACAGGTTCTTGGCCTGCCATTGCAGCATCACCGGATAGACCTGGATGTCGCCCAGCTTGAACGCCTGGCTTTGCAGGTTGAGCGGGCCGACCGGCGTGCGAACGGTCAAGTGACCGCCGATGTCGAGAAACGGCACGACGGCGCCGAAGCCGTATTTGGCCCCCAGAATCTCGACATCGGTCATTTTGATGTAGGCCGCGCCGATGGACAGCACATGCAGGTTGACGTCGGAGTTGGCCGTGTCGCCCGATCCGTCCTTGATTGAGGTGGCGGAATAGAAGTTCGTGCGCAGCCCCACCGTGCCATAGGGCGTGGGCGGCGGCAGCATGCCCGCGCCGAACTCAAACACGCCGAACGGCGTGGTCGGCGCGCCGTTTTCCGTCGCCGTCGCGCCGGACGTCCACCCACCCGCCGCCGCGCCGACGGTCAGGGCCAACGCGGCCAAACGGCTTTTGCGCGCGCGGGTTTTGAAAAAGCTCTGGATGCTCATAACGCCCCCTGTTCTTTGATTGCTTTGTGGGGCAAGCGTAGGCAGGGGGAATGATCGACCGTTATCCGGTTTCGGCACGAATCAAACGCGAGCGATCCGATGAAAAACGGGGGCGCGCCGGGGGGCGGCGCCTACCCCTTGCGCGCCCGTGGGTGCGCCAAACGGTAGACGTTCATCAACTGCTCGTTCTCCAGATCCGTGTAGCGCGCGGTGGTGGAGAGCGAGGCGTGGCCTAGCAGATCCTGGATCGACCGCAGATCGCCGCCGTCGGCCAGCAGATGGGTGGCGAAGCTGTGGCGCAGGGCGTGCGGGGTGGCGCTGTCGGGCAGGCCCATCAGGCCGCGCAGCTTTTGCATCTGGTGCTGGGCGACGCTGGCGTGCAGCCGCCCGCCGCGCGCGCCGACGAAGAGCGGGCCGTCCGGGGCCAGTGTGAAGGGGCAGACGTCGAGATAGGCGCGGATCGCCTCGCTGACCGCCGGAAGCACCGGGATCATCCGCTCCTTGCGGCCCTTGCCGGTGACGCGCAGCGTGTCGGTCAGCGGCGCGTCCTTGCGGGCCAGCCCCAGCGCCTCGGAAATGCGCAGGCCGCAGCCATAGAGCAGGGTGTAGAGGGCGCGGTCGCGCTTGCCGATCCAATGGTCGTCGCGGTCCAACTCGCTTTCGTTCAGGAAGCGGTCGGCGTCGATCTCGGTCAGCGGGCGGGGCAGGGGGCGTTTGACCTTCGGGGTGGACAGGCTGGCGATGGCCGGGTTGTGCAGCCGCCCGCTGCGGTCCAGCCAGCGGAACAGATTGCGCAGCGAGGCCAGCTTGCGCGCCCGGCTGGCCCCGATCAGCCCATCCATCGACAGGCGCGACAGCCATGCCCGAAAATCCCCGGCCTTCAGATCGGCCAGATCGTTCAGCGACGGCGGCTGACCACCGCGATAATCGGTGAGGAAACTCAGAAATTCGGCCAAATCGGCGCTGTAGGCGGCGCGTGTGTGCGGCGACAGCGTGCGCTCGCTCTCCATCCAGCGCCGCCAGTGGTCCAGCGCGTCCTGAACGTCGGGCTTGGCGGAAAAACCGAGAACGGGCTGGGTCACGCGGGCAGCTCCAGCCAGCCCCGGATGACGCGCTCGATCACGCGGGCGAGAAAGCCGACCAGTTCGGTGCCTTGACCGCCGTGAAAGGTGTCCGGGTCATGGCTGCCGAAGGCGAGCAGGCCGTCGGGCGTCTCGCTCGACACCTGGATGCGGATCAGGGCTTCCGACCGCACCAGGGCGGCGGCGTGGCCGTAAAGTTCGGGGTCGCCGATGATGTCGGCGTTCAGCACGACGTCGGCGCGGCCCAGAAGATCGGCGATGGTCCCCGGTTCCACCACGCGCACGCCCGACGTCTGGACGTGCGGAATGTCGGTCCCGTTCGATTCGACGACCAGACAGGCGACGTCGAGGTCGAGCAGAACCGCCAGATCGCTGGTGATGGTCTGGATCAACTGCTCAAAGCTCTGGGCGTCGAGCAGATAGAGAACGGCGGCGTGGATGCGGTTCTGACTGTTCAGGTTGGCGCGGCTGGTGCCGACCAGCTCGTGGTGCTGCTCTTTCAGCCGCCGCATCTCGCCGCGCAGCCGGTCCACCATGAACATCTGGAAATCCACCACCCCGCGCCCGTGATCGGCGGACGGCGGGGTCAGATGCTGGACCAGATCGGCGTTCTGGACCAGGAAATCCGGGTGGCTCCGCAGATAGGCGCGCACGTCTTCGGAGGAGACGGGGTGCGTCGGTCGTTGGGTGTGTCCCGGTTCCCGGCCCATGGGCGTCGTTCCGTCGCCGTGGATCTTAGAGGATCGACTGGCCGGTCTTCTTCCAATCCTCGACGAACTGGGCGAGGCCCTTGTCGGTCAGCGGATGGTTGAAGAGCTGCTTGAGCACCGAGGCCGGGGCCGTCACCACATGGGCGCCCAGGCGCGCGGCCTTGACGATGTGGATCGGGTTGCGGATCGAAGCGACCAGCACCTCGGTCTTGAAATGATCGTAGTTCTTATAGATCTCGCAGATGTCGGTGATGATGCCCATGCCGTCCTGGCCGACGTCGTCCAGACGCCCGACGAAGGGCGACACGAAGCTCGCGCCCGCCTTGGCGGCCAAGATCGCCTGAGCCGGGGAGAAGCACAGCGTGACGTTGACCATCGTCCCCTGCGACGACATGATCTTGCAGACCTTCAGACCGGCGGGGGTCAGCGGCACCTTCACCGCGACGCGGTGGGAGATCTTGGCGATCTTCTCCGCTTCCTTCAACATGGTCTCGAAATCGGTCGAGGCCACCTCGGCGCTCACCGGGCCGTTGACCACCTCGCAAATTTCCGCCACGAGGTCGAGAAACTGACGGCCGCTCTTGGCGATCAGGGAGGGGTTGGTGGTAACACCGTCGAGCAGACCGGAATCGGCCAGATCGCGGATTTCGGCAATGTCGGCGGTGTCGACGAAGAACTTCATGACGAAGGGTCCATGCTTGCAGAAGATGACCGGGTCGGCCTCATCGGCGGCGCGCCGATGATCCGTCCCGCCCGGCGCCCGGGATATGGCCTCACTCTAGCCCATGCGTGAGGCTTCCGCCAGTTCCCGCCCGCCCGAATCCGGGGATCCCCAAGGCGATCTTCTGGGGGCGGAGACGCGCGTCGCCGTGCTGCTGCCGCTGCCGCTGCGCGAGGCCTACGACTACCGCGTGCCCGATGGGATGACGCTCAACCACGGCGATTTTGTCGAGGTTCCGTTGGGGCCGCGCCGGGTGATCGGCGTCGTCTGGGGGCCGGGGGCCGGGGTGGTGGAGGCGCGGCGTCTGAAGCCGGTGGTCCGCCGGTTCGACGCGCCGCCGATGACCGCCGTGGCCCGCCGCTTCGTCGAATGGGTCGCCGCCTACACCATGACGTTGCCGGGCTTCGTGCTGCGGATGGCGGTCAGCGTCCCGGCGGCGCTGGAGCCGCCCAAGCCGATCCTGGCCTATCTCAAACGGCCCGACGCGCTGGCTCCGCCCGGCTTCAAGATGACCGACGCGCGCCGCCGCGTGCTGGCGCTGCTGGAGGATGGGCCGCCGCGCACGCCGGGCGAACTGGCCGAGGAGGCGGGCTGCGGCGCGACCGTGGTGCGCGGGCTGGCCGAGGCCGGGTTGCTGGAGCCGCTGCTGTCGCCGCCCGCGCCGCCCTTGGGTCGTCCCGACTGGGCGCGGCCCGGCCCGGCGCTGTCGCCCCATCAAGAGGCGGCGGCGGACGATTTGCGCGGGCGGGTTCAGTCGGGCGGCTATTCCACCGTGCTGCTGGACGGCGTCACCGGATCGGGCAAGACGGAGGTCTATTACGAGGCCATCGCCGCCGCGCTGAAGCAGGGCAAGCAGGCCTTGATCCTGCTGCCGGAAATCGCCCTGTCGGCGCAGTGGCTCGACCGCTTCGCCCGCCGTTTCGGCGCCGCGCCCGCCGAATGGCATTCGGAGTTGACCGGGTCGCAGCGCCGCGACACCTGGCGGGCGGTCGCCAAGGGAGAGGTTCCGGTGGTGGTCGGGGCGCGGTCGGCGCTGTTCCTGCCCTATCCCGATCTGGGCGTCGTCATCGTCGATGAGGAGCATGATTCCGCCTACAAGCAGGAGGAGGGGGCGATCTACCACGCCCGCGACATGGCGGTGGCGCGGGCGCATCTGGGCGGGCTCCCCATCGTGTTGGTGTCGGCCACCCCGTCGCTGGAAACCAAGGTCAACGCCGACAGCGGGCGCTACGCCCGGATCGAGCTGCCCGCCCGCCATGGCGGCGCGCAATTGCCGGAGGTCGCCTTGGTCGATTTGCGGCGCGACCGTCCGCCCGCCCGCCATTGGCTCGCTCCCAGCCTGCGCAAGGCGTTGACCGAGACGTTGGCCGGTGGCGAGCAAGCGATGCTGTTCCTGAACCGGCGCGGCTACGCCCCGTTGACCCTGTGCCGGGCCTGCGGCCACCGCATGCAATGCCCCAACTGCACGGCGTGGCTGGTTGAACACCGGCTGGCGCGCAAGCTCCAGTGCCATCATTGCGGCTTGCAACAGCCGCTGCCGCCCGCCTGCCCGGAATGCGGCGAGGAAGGGGCCATGGCCGCCTGCGGCCCCGGCGTCGAACGCATCGCCGAGGAGGTGGCGGAGCTGTTCCCTGACGCCCGCGCCGCCATCATGGCGTCGGACACCCTGTTCGGCCCGCGCGCCATTCAGGAGATGGTGCGGAAGATCGGCGATCACGAACTCGACATCATCATCGGCACCCAGGTGATGGCCAAGGGCCATCATTTCCCCATGCTGACGCTGGTCGGGGTGGTGGACGCCGATCTGGGCCTGAACGGCGGCGATCTGCGCGCGGCGGAGCGCACCTATCAACTGCTCCACCAGGTGGCGGGGCGGGCGGGGCGCGGCGAGCGGCCTGGAACGGTGATGCTGCAAACCTTCATGCCCGAACATCCGGTGATGCAGGCGCTGGCCGCCGGAGATCGCGACGGCTTCTATCAGTTGGAGGCGGAGATGCGGCAGGACGCCGGGATGCCGCCCTTTGGCCGGTTGGCGGCGCTGATCGTGTCGGGCGAGGATCCGACGCTGGTGGATCGAACCGCCATGGCGCTGGGTCGCGCCGCGCCGCGCAGCGAGACGGTCCATGTGTTGGGGCCGGCCCCGGCGCCGCTGGCGCTGTTGCGCGGGCGGCACCGCCGCCGCCTGTTGCTGAAGGCTCCGCGCGCGACTCACGTTCAATCGTTGATCGCCGAATGGTTGGAGCGAGTGGACGTGCCACCCGCCATTCGTGTGCAAGTTGATGTGGATCCCTACAGTTTCCTGTAGGGATGAAACAAAAATTCGGATGATCCTGCGACGAATTGTCCGGTTTGCGCAAGCATAGCACCCGTGACGATTGATCCATTGCGCGATGGCGGCGCATGGTATTACCAGATTTTGGCTTTCAGCCCCGCCGCTTCATTCGAGTTTTCTGATGGACCGCTTCGCCCGCCGCTTTCATCGCCAAACGCTGCTGACGGTTCTGCCCGTTCTGCTGCTGCTGCTGGTCATCGCGCTGGCGGCGGGCGCTCCGGCGCGCACCCGTGGCACCGACGCGGAGGCGGCGGCGATGATGGACCGGGCCGAAGAGTTTCTGCGGCGCGACGGCGTGGGCGCGGCGGTGGCGGCCTTCGCCCGCCGCGACGGCCAATTCATCGACCGCGACCTGTACCCGATGCTGTTGAATCAGGACGGGGTGATGTTGGCCCATGGCTGGACCCCGGCGTTGAACGGATCAAATCTGATTGATCTGCGCGACATCGACGGCAAACCCTTCATGCGCGAGGCGCTGGAGACGGTGGAAAAGCAGGGGAACGCCGACGTCACCTATCAATGGCTCGATCCGTTGTCGGGGCAGATCGCCCGCAAAACCCTGCACGCCCGGCGGTTGGCGTTGAACGGCGCGTCCTACACGCTGGCGGTCGGCGTCTATCGCTGACCATGGCGTGAGGGGCCCGACTCGCCGCCAATCCGGGGGGCTTTCCGACCGGGACGGCGTTCCAACCCCGCAAGCGTGGGGCGGCGTCGCGGGGCGGAAGATGGTGCGGCGCAATGAAGCAAGGCCCGTCGGCCACAGTCGCGGCGGCGCCTCCATCCGCCTCCCGGCAAAGGCGGCGCGGGCGGGAGTGGCGGCAAAGCGCAGTTTTTCGGTGGCGTTCTCGGGGATCCGGTATGACCACTCACCCCGGATTTGCCCTGATCGAACCAATGATTCCGCAGTTGCTCAAAACGCCGCAGTCAAATTGTCCAGACCCGGTTGCGTGGTGGCGGATCCTGTGATATTGGACCGCTCGCTTTCGCGGCTGGGGTGTTTGTGCCTCGGGTTGACACCCTCTAGAGCCGCTGAATTCACCGTCTACCGAACTCAATTCGAGGGATCAGGTGGCATCCGAAGGAACAGGCGTTTCCGAACTCGCCGCGCGTTACTCCACCGCGCTGTTCGAGCTTGCGGACGAAAATCAAGCGTTGGACACGGTCGCGAGCGATCTGTCCACGTTGAAGCAGATCCTGGCCGAGAGCGCTGACCTGCGTCGCCTCGTCCGCAGCCCGGTCATCAGCCGCGCCGATCAGGCGCGGGCGATGGGCGCCGTGCTGGACAGCGTCGGCTTGTCCGATCTGACCAAGCGCTTCATCGGGCTGGTGGCGGCGAACCGTCGCCTCTTCTCGATCGATGGCATGATCGAGGGCTATCTGGCCAAGCTGGCGAAGCGCCGTGGCGAAGTGACCGCGCAGGTCACGTCGGCTCAGCCGTTGAGCGACGCTCAGCGCCAGGCCGTGATCGACGCGCTCAAGGCGTCCATCGGGTCCAAGGTGTTGGTCAACACCGCCGTCGATCCTGAATTGATCGGGGGCATGATCGTTAAGTTCGGCTCGCGCATGGTCGATACCTCGGTGCGCACGAAGCTGAACAAATTGCAACTCGCCATGAAGGCCTCAGGGGGATCAGTCTGATGGATATCCGCGCCGCAGAAATCTCTGCGATCCTCAAGCAGCAGATCGCGAATTTCGGAACCGAGGCGGATGTCGCCGAAGTTGGTCAGGTTCTCTCGGTGGGCGACGGCGTCGCCCGCGTTCACGGCCTGGACAACGTCCGCGCCGGTGAAATGGTCGAGTTCCCCGGTGGCCTTCAGGGCATGGCGCTGAACCTCGAGACCGACAACGTCGGCATCGTGATTTTCGGCGACGACCGTGGCATCAAGGAAGGCGACACCGTCAAGCGCACCGGCACCATCGTCGAAGTTCCGGTGGGCCGTGGCCTGCTGGGCCGCGTGGTCGACGGCTTGGGCAACCCGATCGACGGCAAGGGTCCGCTGGTCGACGTCGAGCGCAAGCGCGTGGAAGTCAAGGCGCCGGGCATCATCCCGCGCAAGTCGGTGCATGAGCCGATGCAGACCGGCCTGAAGGCCGTGGACAGCCTGGTTCCGATTGGGCGCGGTCAGCGCGAGCTGATCATTGGCGACCGTCAGACCGGCAAGACCGCCATCGCCATCGACACCTTCCTGAACCAGAAGCCGATCAACCAGGGCGACGACGAGAGCAAGAAGCTCTATTGCATCTACGTCGCGGTTGGTCAGAAGCGTTCGACCGTCGCCCAGATCGTCAAGACCCTGGAAGACGCCGGCGCGCTGGAATACTCCATCGTCGTCGCCGCCACGGCGTCGGAAGCGGCTCCGCTGCAATTCCTCGCGCCCTACACCGGCTGCACGATGGGCGAGTATTTCCGCGACAACGGCATGCACGCCCTGATCGTGTACGACGATCTGTCCAAGCAGGCCGTCGCCTACCGTCAGATGTCGCTGCTGCTCCGTCGTCCGCCCGGTCGCGAAGCCTACCCCGGCGACGTGTTCTACATCCACTCGCGCCTGCTGGAGCGCGCCGCCAAGATGGGCGACGCGCATGGCAACGGCTCGCTGACCGCTCTGCCGGTCATTGAGACCCAGGCGGGCGACGTGTCGGCCTACATTCCGACCAACGTGATTTCGATCACCGACGGTCAGATCTTCTTGGAAACCGGCCTGTTCTATCGCGGCATCCGCCCCGCCATCAACGTCGGTCTGTCGGTGAGCCGCGTCGGCTCCGCCGCCCAGATCAAGGCGATGAAGCAGGTCGCGGGCACCATCAAGATGGAACTCGCCCAGTACCGTGAAATGGCCGCCTTCGCGCAGTTCGCCTCGGACCTCGACGCCTCGACCCAGCGCCTGCTGGCGCGCGGCGCCCGTCTGACCGAGCTGTTGAAGCAGGGCCAGTTCCAGCCGCTGCCCGTCGAAGAGCAGGTCGTGTCGATCTTCTCCGGCGTGAAGGGCTATCTGGACGCGATCCGCGTCGAGGACGTGAACCGCTTCGAGGCCAAGTTCCTCAGCGAGATCCGCGCCAAGGGCGCGGACATCCTGGCGGCGGTCCGCACGGACAAGCAGATCACGTCGGCGACCGAAGAGAAGCTGAAGGCGTTCCTCGACGGCTTCTCCAAGGTCTTCGCCTGACCGACCGCGTGGGGGCGGGAAACCGCCCCCTACCGTCACACAAGACGGGCACGGAACGACCTCGAGCGGAATGAAGGGCCGGCATGCCTAACCTCAAGGACCTAAAGAACCGGATCGCGAGCGTCCAATCGACGCGCAAGATCACCTCGGCCATGAAGATGGTCGCGGCCTCCAAGCTGCGCCGCGCGCAGGAGCAGGCGCAAGCCAGCGGTCCCTACGCCGAACGCATGGGCCGGATGCTCGCCTCGTTGGCGGCCAACGTGCAGGGCAGCGGCAACGGGCCGAAGCTGATGACCGGGACCGGCGCCGACAAGGTGCATCTGCTGGTCGTCGTCAGCTCGGATCGCGGTCTGTGCGGCGCCTTCAACGGCTCCATCGTCCGTGAGGCCAAGCGTCAGATCGCCCGTCTGCAAAGCGAAGGCAAGACCGTCAAGCTGTTGACCGTCGGTCGCAAAGCCCGCGATCAACTGCGCCGCGAATACGCGCCGCTGATGGTCCAGAGCTATGAGGATGTGGGCCGTCGTCGCCTGTCCTTCGCCGACGCCGACATGGTGACGCAGAAGGTTCTGGCGATGTTCGAGGGCGTCGAGTTCGACGTCTGCTCGATCATCTTCAACAAGTTCAAGTCGGCGATCTCGCAGATCGTCACGGTTCAGCAGCTCATCCCCTTCGCGCTCCCGGACACGGGCGCCGCCGCCTCGGCGGACGAGGTGAAGGCGGTGTACGAGTTCGAGCCGGACGAGGAGCAGATCCTCGCCGAACTGCTGCCGCGCAACCTGTCGGTCCAAATCTACCGCGCCCTCCTGGAGAGCGCCGCGTCCGAACAGGGCGCGCGGATGACCGCGATGGACAACGCGACGCGCAACGCTGGCGAGATGATCAACAAGCTGACGATCACCTACAACCGGACGCGCCAAGCCTACATCACCAAGGAGCTGATCGAGATCATCTCCGGCGCCGAGGCTCTCTAAGGCGGCATCCGCCCTGTAGGGTTGACATCCTTTGCGCCGGCGACGGCGCACCGACACTTACCGAGTTCCTAGGGAGCTTTACTCCATGGCCACCACCACTTCTGTCGGCAAGATCACGCAGGTTACGGGCGCCGTCGTCGACGTGCAGTTCGACGGCGAACTGCCGGCGATCCTGAACGCGCTGCACACCCAGAACGACGGCAAGACCCTCGTCCTGGAAGTGGCGCAGCATCTGGGCGAGAGCACGGTTCGTACCATCGCCATGGACAGCACCGACGGTCTGGTGCGCGGCTCCGAGGTTCTCGACACCGGCGCGCCGATCGCCGTGCCGGTTGGCCCGGCGACCCTGGGCCGCATCATCAACGTCATCGGCGAGCCGATCGACGAGCGTGGCGCGGTCGGCGCCGAGCGGACCCTGCCAATTCACCGTTCGGCCCCGGATTTCGTCGATCAATCGACGGACGCCGAAGTCCTCATCACCGGCATCAAGGTCATCGATCTGTTGGCTCCCTACGCCAAGGGCGGCAAGATCGGCCTGTTCGGCGGCGCTGGCGTCGGCAAGACCGTGACCATCATGGAACTCATCAACAACGTCGCGAAGGCGCACGGCGGCGTGTCGGTGTTTGCGGGCGTCGGCGAGCGCACCCGTGAAGGCAACGATCTCTACCATGAAATGATCGAGTCGGGCGTCATCAAGCTCGACGGCCCCGGCTCCAAGGTGGCGCTGGTGTACGGTCAGATGAACGAGCCGCCGGGCGCCCGCGCCCGCGTCGCGCTGAGCGGCCTGACCCTCGCGGAGTATTTCCGCGACGAAGAAGGCCAGGACGTGCTGTTCTTCGTGGACAACATCTTCCGCTTCACCCAGGCCGGTTCGGAAGTGTCGGCTCTGCTGGGCCGCATCCCGTCGGCGGTGGGTTATCAGCCGACGCTGGGCACCGACATGGGCGCCCTGCAAGAGCGCATCACCTCGACCAAGAAGGGTTCGATCACCTCGGTGCAGGCCATTTACGTGCCCGCCGACGATTTGACCGATCCGGCCCCCGCCGCCTCCTTCGCCCACTTGGACGCCACCACCGTGCTGTCGCGTTCGATCGCGGAAATGGCCATTTTCCCGGCCGTCGATCCGCTCGACTCGACCAGCCGCATCCTCGATCCGCGCGTCGTCGGTGAAGAGCATTACGCGGTGGCCCGTTCGGTGCAGAAGGTCTTGCAGACCTACAAGTCGCTCCAGGACATCATCGCCATTCTGGGCATGGACGAGCTGTCGGAAGAGGACAAGCTGGTCGTGGCCCGCGCCCGCAAGATCCAGCGCTTCCTGTCGCAGCCCTTCCACGTCGCCGAAGTCTTCACCGGCACGCCGGGCGTGCTGGTCAGCCTGGAAGACACGATCAAGGGCTTCAAGGGCATCGTGAACGGTGATTACGATCACCTGCCGGAGGCCGCTTTCTACATGGTCGGCACCATCGACGAAGCGATCGCCAAGGCGAAGAAGCTGGCGGCCTGATGCTGATCCCGCCCCGGCGACGGGGCGGGAATCAATCGGGTTGGAACAGGGTTCTCCCTCCCGCGCCGTCAGGGCGGGGGAGGGCACTTACGAAGAGGCACCAGGAAATCCATGGCCGACAAAGTCGAATTCGAGCTGGTCTCGCCGGAAAAGCTGCTGAAGTCGCTTCCGGTGGACATGGTCGTGGTGCCGGGTACGGAAGGTGATTTCGGCGTGCTCGCCGGTCATGCGCCGATGATCGCGACGGTTCGTCCGGGCGTCATCGACGTCTATGAAGGCGACCGCGTCGTGGATCGCGTCTTTGTCGCGGGCGGCTTCGCCGAAGTGACCGAGACCCGCTGCACCGTCCTGGCCGAAGAAGCGGAAGCGCTGTCGGGCATCGACCGCGCGGCTGTGGAAAAGGCGATCAAGGATTTGTCCGAGGATCTGGACGACGCCGCGTCGGACAGCGCCAAGGCCGCCGTCGAAGCAAAGCTGGGCGTCGCCCGCGCCAAGCTTGAGGCGCTGGGAGCGTCCGCCGCCGCTCACTGAGCATCGGCGACGAGAGATTGAGAAGAACGGGCGGTTCGGTCATCCGAACCGCCCGTTTCTGTTGCAACGCGGCAAACTCTGACTACATTCAGCAGTCGAATAAGGGCGATGACGCAGGCAGGCCGCTGCTTCATCTTCGGAGCGTGCGATGGTGTTGCCAGAACGGGCGGCGGAGGAGAAGCGGAGCATGGCGCGCGGGCATTGGCGGCTTGAGGATCTCCCCTGGGAGCAGTTTGACCGCAGCAAGGTGGACCCTGATCTGGTCCCCCTGATTAAGGCGGCTGCCCTGGTGGAGTTCAACGCCAACGATTACACGGCCTATCTGTGCAACGTCTTCAACGACGATCCTGTTTTCCAGGAGGTTGCGCGCGGCTGGGCGGTGGAGGAGGTCCAGCATGGGTTGGCGCTGGGCCGTTGGGCGGCGCTGGTCGATCCGTCCTTTGACTTCGACGCGGCGGTGGAACGTTTTCGCGCGGGCTATCGGGTGCCGATTGATCTCGACGCTTCGGTGCGCGGGTCGCGCACTGGTGAAATGATCGCCCGTTGCATCGTCGAAACCGGCACCAGTTCCTATTACGCGGCCATCGGCGATTCGACCGAAGAACCGCTTCTGCGGGAAATTTGCCGCCGGATCGCGGCGGACGAGTTGCGCCACTACAAGATTTTCTATGACTACTCGAAGAAATATCTGGAGTTGGAGGGGCTGAGCAAATTTCAGCGCCTGAAGGTCGCCCTGTCGCGCATCGGCGAGTCCGAGGACGACGAACTCGCCTACGCCTATTTCGCCGCGAACGAGGGGGCGGACTCCACCTACAATCACGCCCGTTGCAACGCGGCTTACATGCGCCGCGCCTATGGCCGCTACCGGCCCAAGCACATCGACCGGGCGGTTTCCATGGTGTTCAAGGCCTGTGGGCTGAAGCCGCACTCCCCGCTGTCCAGCATCGCCTCGCGCGGGGCTTGGTGGCTGGTGGAGCGCCGCGCCCGCAAGTTGGAGCGGCAGACGGCCTGAGCGGCGCCCGCGCTCAGTCGGCGTTCAGCCGGTCCTGATAGGCGGCGTGCAGGTCGGCCCAGCGGCCCCAGAAGGGCGGGGAGGCGGCGCCCGCCAAACGGTCGGCCAGCAGATCAAGATGAATGTGCCATCCGGCGCTGACCTTCAGCAGCATGGGCGAATCCGGCGCCCGGCGGTGAACCAGGGTCAACAGCACCCGGTCGCCCTTTGGCTCCAACGTGACGTCCACCTCGCTGGCGGCTCCCCAGGCGATGACCAGACGGTGCGGCGGGTCCAGTTCCAAAACGCGGCTTTCCATCCGGTGTTCGACGGCGAAGCCGTCGGGCCGCTGGCCGGGTGGATTGGTCAACTCATCGTTGCGCCAAACCAGTTCAAACGGAACGCCTGTGCGGTCGGGCATGTCGCCCGCCGCCAGCCATTGGCGGCGCAGGTCGCTGTCGGTCAGATAGGCCCAGCAACGCTCGATGGGACCAGGCAGCAGCCGTTGAATGGTCAAGGTCAGCGGATCGCTCCACCGGGCGAAGGACTCGGCGGGGGCGTCGAGCGTCGTGGCTTCGGTCATGGGTCGGCATCCTTGTCGGTTGTTGGAGTGGTGGGGGCGTCGCGCAGCAACCGGTCGAGGACGGACAGACGGTCGGTCCAGAACGCCTCGTAAAAGGCCAACCAGCGCTGGGCGTTGGACAGGGGGTTGGGGTCGAGACGGCACAGGTGGGTGCGTCCGCGAACCTCGCGCCGGATCAATCCGGCGCTTTCCAAAACCTTGATGTGTTTCGAGGCCGCCGCCAGCGACATGGCGAAGGGTTCGGCCAGTTGCCCGACCGTGCGTTCGCCATCCGCCAACTCCCGCAACATCCGTCGCCGGGTGGAGTCGCTGAGCGCTTGAAACACGCTGTCCAATTGGGAGGGATTATATTCAACCATATGGTTGAATATAGGCGCGAGCGGATCAACAGTCAACCAAATGGTTGAGCGTTTGGCGGTTTGTCTGAATGGACGGCGTGGGAGGGGCGCCGCTCAGTCCCGCCGTCCCCGGCGGATCAGCGATTCCGGGGTGAAGTCTTCGGGTTTGAGCGGCTTGTCGAAGACCGGGGGGCGTTGCAGATTGTCGATGCCGCGCGCGACGTAACGGTCGGCGGTCAGGTCATAGACGAACTCGGCGGCGGGGACGAAGGCGGGAACTTGCCAATGGGCGATGTTGTGCGCCTCGGCGTAGCGCTGCAACTCGCCCTTGCCGTTGTAATGTTCGGCCATGACGATCTGCCAGGAATCCTCGTCCAGGTAATAGGTGCGGTCCGGAAGCTTGTGCTGGAAGTTCGGCTTCAGGCGGGCGTCGACGATCCACACCCGGTGCATCTCATAACGCAGAAATTGCGGATTCGGGTGGCCGTACCACAGAAATTCGTCGGGGGCGAGGCTGGGGGCGTTCAGGCGGTAGGCGTTGTACGGGACGTACATTTCCCGCCGTGAAATCAGCGTGAAGTCGAATCGGTCGAGCGGGCCGCTGAACATGTCGAACATGTCGGCGGTGCAAACGCCGTCGGTGGCGGGATCGGAAACGTCGTAGAGGAAATCCGGGGCGGCGACCACGCGCCCGCGCTCTCCGGCGCGCAACCACGCGCGAAAACCCGATCGGATGGGATTCAGAGTCGTCTGGGTCAACAATGTGGTGCCCGGCTGATCCGGCGGCGTCCGACTGATTCGGCGGTAGAGCGTCGGATTGCCGTCTTCGCCCGCCGCGTAGGGGAAGGAGAAATCTTCCTGATAAAGCCGTTCGGTCAAGCGCCCATCGTTGGTGGGCAGGATGGTTTGGCTGGTGCGGCTCATCGCCGTGCCGCGCCAGCGCAGCAGATGGTTCCACATCGCTTGCACGCCGTTGGCTGGGATCGGGAAGGGCACGCCGATCCGCGCGCCGGACAGAACCAACCCATTTTCACCCAGCGCGGCGCGTCCGGCGTTTTCCAGGGAGGCGTCATAGACCCGCTGCGGCGCTGCGGCGCTGCGGCGGCAGGGGAACAGCGGCACCTCGAAGGTGGTTGGGTATTTCGCCAGCAGGGCTTGCAGCCCGGCGGACAGACGAATTTTGTAACGTTCGACGTCGGCCGGGCTGACGGTGAACCAACGACCATCCTCGATGTAGGGATCCGGGCTGTGGCGGCCCGGCGTGTAGCCCTTGGGCGGGGTGGTCAGCCCGCCAGTCCAGGCTGGAATGACGCGGGTGTGGTTGCCCGCGCGGATGGCGCCGAAGGGGGTCAACTCTTCCCCCAGACGGGGAACCGGCGGCGGCGCGGCGGCGTCTTGCGCCCAGCCTGGCGTTGCGGCGGACGCGGCGGCCCCTCCCAGCAGCGCCAGGGCGTTGCGACGATTGAGACGGGGGAATCGGCTCATGATTGCGCCAGATGCCGTTCAAGGGAGACGAAGGCGGCGCGCAACTGGTCGGCCAGCGCGCAGAGATTCGGCCAGTCGGCGTTGTCGGTCGCCGCCTGCTCCAACCGCAGGGCGGCGGCGGCCAAGGCTTTGGCCCCGGCGTTGCGCGAGGAGCCTTTCAGATTGTGGGCGCAGGCGCGCGTCCCGGCCAGATCCTGATCGGTCACGGCGGCGTCCAGCGTCGCCACGATGGTCCGGCTGATCGACAGAAAATCATCCAACAATTCCGCCACCATCGCCGCGTCGCCGCCGCACAGGTCGCGCAGCGGGGTCAAGTCGATGGGGGCGTCCGTCTCAGGAGCGGTCGAGTCGTCGCGCGGGCGGGCGGGCGGGGCGGCGGGCTGCGCCTCTTGCCCCTGCTGGGGTGACGGCATCCAACGGGCCAGCGTGATGGCCAGTTGGGACAGGTCCAGCGGCTTGCTCAGAACATCGTCCATGTCGGCGGCGCGATAGCTCGCCACCTCGCTCGGCGCGGCGTTGGCGGTGATGGCGATGATCGGCAGACGCCCGGCCTCGGCGGGGCCGCGGCCCTCCTGTTCGGCGCTGCGGATGCGGCGGGTCAACTCGAATCCGTCAATTTCCGGCATCTGGACGTCGGTCAGCAACAGGGCGTAACGGCGCGGGCCTTGCCAGGCGGCCAGCGCCTCGGCGCCTCCGGCGGTCATCTCGGCGGCGTAGCCCAGCGCGTGCAACTGCATCAGCAGGACTTTCCGGTTCACCGGGTTGTCTTCCGCCACCAGAATCAGGCGCCCTTGGGCGAGCGCCTGCTCCACATCCGGCGTCTGGGGGGCGGAGGAGGCGCGTGCGGGCGAGGGTGGGCGGGCGTTTCCCGTTGGCGGGTCGCCCGCTGACGGCGGGCGGGCCTCCAGCCCCGGGGCGCGGCCTGCGGCGGCGGCGACCGCCCGCAACAAAGGCAAACGGCGGATTGGGCGGCTCAACGGCACGGCGTTGTCGGCGCGGCGGTCGCCGCCAGCCCCATGGAGCAACAGGACGATGGGCGGGCAGGCTTCGCCGCTGCGCCGTCCAAACTCTTCGGGCGCGCAGGCGGCGGCGGGGACGTGCAACGCCTCGTCCACCGCGACGACGCTGGTCGGGCAGCCCGCCTCCCGCGCGATGCGGGATTGTGTGGCGAGTTCTTGCGGGTTGCCCGCTGGCAGAACCCGCGCGCCCTCCGCCTCCAGATAGCAGGACAGGAAGCTGCGTTCCGTGTCGTCGGGAACCCCCAGCAGAACCGTGAGGCCACGGAGATCGACGTCCGCCGCCGGGGCGTTGGCCGACGTCGTCAGCGGCGTTCCAGGGAGCGAGGCGGCGTCCGCCCGGTCCAGCGTCAGCGTCAGCCAGAAGATGGAGCCGCTGCCGGACGCGCTGTCCACCCCGATCTCGCCGCCCATCAGGGTGGCCAGACGGCGACTGATCGACAGGCCAAGCCCGGTGCCGCCAAAGCGTCGGGTGGTCGAGCTTTCCGCCTGGGTGAAGGGCTGGAACAGCCGCCGCCGCGCCGCGTCGGGAATGCCGATGCCGGTGTCGATCACCTCGATCCGCAGGGCGGCGCTGTCCTGGCTCGCCCCGTTCAACGTCACGCGCAGGATGATCCGCCCGCTTTCGGTGAATTTGATGGCGTTTCCGCCCAGATTGAACAGGATTTGCCGCAGCCGCACCGGATCGCCCAGCAGGGCGGCGGGGATGGCGGGATCGACGTAGGTCAGAAGCGCCAACCCCTTGGCGCGCGCCGAGGGGGCCAGCGTTTCCGCCACCCCTTCGACCAGAGCCGGGATGGAGACCACCACCCGTTCGACGTCCATCTTGCCAGCCTCGATCTTTGAGAAATCGAGGATGTCGTCGATGATGCGTAAGAGCGAGGTGGCCGATTCGCGCATCGTCGCCACGGTGTCGAGCTGGTGGGCGTCCAGATCGGTGCGCTCCAACAGCCCCAACATGCCGAGAACGCCGTTCATCGGCGTGCGGATCTCGTGGCTCATGGTGGCGAGGAAGGCGGATTTCGCCTTGGTCGCCTGTTCGGCCTGTTCCTTGGCGTTCTCCATCTGGCGTTCGGCCAGCTTGCGGCGGGTGATGTCGTAGATCCAGGACAGGAAAACCTCCTGCCCATCGACGATGGCCAGATCGACCGTCATCAAGGCCCAGAAGGTGGAGCCGTCGGCCCGGCACAGCTTGACCTCGGCGTCGCGGATCTGGCGGCGGTAGAACAGCCAGCGCTGTTCGTCCTGGCGGTCGTCCATCGGGGCGAACAGCTCGCCGATGCTGGCGCCGATCAACCGTTCTTTGGAAATGCCGAGCAGCGTGACCAGCCGGTGGTTGGTCAGAACGATGATGCCGCTTTCGTCATAGGCGCAGACGCCGATCGGGCTGGCCTCCAGCACGGCGTTGATCTGCTCGCGGCTTTCGCGCAGCTCGCGGGTGCGCTCGGCGACGCGGGTTTCGATGGACTGGATTTGATCGAAGGCGCGCAGGGCGGCGATGACGGCGGTGAACAGGCTTTCCGCCGACAGGTCGGCCTTGGGCTTGTAATCGTTGATGTCGTAATCGACGATCACGTCGCGTTGCGGCGCCTGTCCCGGTTGGCCGGTGCGCAGGATGATGCGGACGTCGCGGTTGCCCAGATCGTCGCGGATCCAGCGCACCAGCTTCAGGCCCGAATCATCCTCCTCCATCACCACGTCCAGCAGGATGACGGCGATGTCGGGCCGATTTTCCAGGATCAGCCGGGCGTCGGCGGCGGTGTGGGCGCTGATGAGGTCAAGCGAGCGCGTTTGGAACGTCACGTCGGCCAGCAACAAACTGGTCATCAGATGGACGTCGGTTTCGTCGTCCACCACCAGAATGGTCCAGGGCGGCGGCGCGTCAACCGCCGGACCGGCGCCGCCCTGGCCGGACTCATCCTCGTCCGCGAACAGGATGTCGTCGTCGTCGAACGAACGGTCGGCGAGCGCGCCCATGCTCATGCTGCTGCGGTCTCCAGGCTGCTGGCGCTGACGGTGGTCAGGGCGTTGTCCAGGCTCACCGTTTGGACCGCCAGGACGGATTTCGGAATGCGAAGAATGAACGTAGTTCCATCGCCGGGCGCGCTGTCAACCGAGATCCGCCCGCCCAAGGTCTGGGTGACGAGGTTGAAGACGATGTGCAGGCCAAGCCCGCTGCCGCCAGCGCCGCGCTTGGTCGTGAAAAACGGCTCGAACACTTTGGGCTGATGGTCGGTCGGGATGCCGACTCCGTCGTCGGCGAAGCGGATCTCGATCTCGCCATCGCTCAAGTCGGTGGCGTCGATCACCATATGGCCCTTGGTGTCGGGGGGGAAGGCGTGGGTCAGCGCGTTCATCACCAGATTGGTGATGACCTGACTGAGCGCGCCGGGGAAGCTGTCGACGACGATGCCGGGGGAGCAGGCGATGGCGACCCGGTGCGGCCCCTTGCGCAGGGTCGGGCCGAGCGAGGTGACGATTTCCTCCAGATAGGCGAGCAGATCGAAGGCGCGCCGCTCCTCGCTGGTTTGATCGACGGCGACGCGCTTGAAGCTTTGAATCAGTTCGGCGGCGCGGGTCAGATTTTGCTGAATCAAGCGGGAGGAATCGTCGGCGGTCGCCACATAGGCGGCCAAATCCGATTTCTTCATCGTCCCGCCCTCGAACGCGGCGCTCAGCGCCTGGGTGCGTCCGGACAGATGGGTGGAGCAGCCATAGGCGATGCCGATGGGCGTGTTGATCTCGTGCGCGACGCCCGCCACCAGCAGGGCGAGCGAGGCCATTTTTTCGGCCTGGACCAGACTGGCCTGGGTTTCCTTCAAATCGGCGTAGGCGGCGCCCAGCGCCTGCATGGCGTTGAAGATCTCCTCGGCGGAGCGGGCCTCCACCGTCACGTCGGTGAAGGTGCGGACGAAGCCGCCTTCGGGCAGCGGGTTGGTCCGCACCTCGATGATTCGCCCGTCGGGGCGGCGGCGTTTGAAGGTGAGCGGCTGCTCCCACACGCCGCCGCCGAACTCGTCGTCTTCGCCGCCGCCGCCATAGGCCAGATAGAGGTCGGGGTCGTCGCTCAGCTCGTCGAACTCGCCCCGGCTGCGTTGCAGGCTGACGATGTCGGGGAAGACCGGGCAGGCGGCGAGGAATTCCGGCGGGATGTTCAGGAATTCGGCGGCGCGGCGGTTGGACATCACCACCCGCAGATCATGGTCCACCTTGATGATGCCCTGGTCGGTGTTGTCCAGGGTGATTTGCAGGATGTTGCGTTCGCGCGCCAAATCCAACTCGGCCTGAACCCGTTCGGTGACGTCCGACATGGTGCCGGTGATGCGCAGCGCGGTGCCTTTGGCGTCGCGCAGGGCGGTGGCGCGGTCCTCGATCCAGGCCCATTGGCCATCGCGTCGGCGCATCCGGTACACGGCGGTGTAGGCCAGCGCCTTGTCGCGTTTCCGACGACGGGAATCGGCGACGATGTCCTCGGCCTCGTCCGGGTGGAGCAGGGAGACCCAGGTCTTGGTCGTCATCGCCAGCTCGTTCGGGCCGTAGCCGAGCAGGGCGGGAAACTCCTTCGACCACCAATATTGACCGCTGCCCGGATCGTAATCCCAGACCGAGGAGCGTGTCGCGGTGATGGCCAGAGCCAGCCGCTGCTCGCTCTTGCGCAGGGCGGCCTCCTCCTCCCCCAGCCGGGCGAGCATGCCGTTGTAGGCGTGGATCACCCGCCCCAACTCGTCGGCGGCGCTCCAATCGATCGGGCGGTGGCCCTTGCCCTGTTCGGAGTTCAGGATCGAGGCGATCAAGCGGCGCAGCGGCTTGCCGATGGTCAGCCGCAGGGCGGCCAACGCCGCCGCGATGGTGCCCGCCAGCATCATCAGCAGCAGAAAGGCGGTGTTCAGAATCTCCTGCCGCAACTGCGCGCGCACCGCGTCGTGGCTGAAATGCAGCGTGATGGTGCCGACCTGGAGATTCTGCACCTTGATGGAGCGTCGTTCGATGTTGGGGCTGTTGGCTGGGCACGCCACCCCCGGCCACACGAACAACCCGTCGGCCAGATCGTCCGACACCTCGACGCAGACCAACTCGCGGTTGGCGGCGATGGCCTGGACGACGTTGCGGATGGCGGTGACGTCGAACGACCACAGGCTGGCCGACAAGGCCGCCGCGTTGATGTCGGCGATGGTGGACACCTTGTCGCGCAGCGCCGCCCGCAAGTCATAGTAGCGGTTGTAGAAAAAAACCGAGGAAAACAGCGAAACGGCAAGAACAAGGCTGGGAATCAGGATCAGCAGAAATTTGGCCGACACCGTCGGCACTCGCCGCCACGCCTGTGCGATCCTGTTCATGCCATGGTGTTCCGGGCAATGGCTTGCGCAATGACTGGGGCAGCCGACAGCGTGGGCGGGCGCCAGATGGATCTCTTCTACTCTTTTCCGGCGGTGGTCGTCCATGGCCGATCCGAGGAGAGCGCCAACGGACGAAATGGTCGCGCTTTGGCTGAAAGTCCGGCGTTTTGATAGGACGATGCTTGAGAAGCTTTGGTGCGTTGCACTACTGTGCATAGGCGGATAGGGTGAGAAACGCGCGTTGCCGCGTCGGCGCGCGCAATCCAGGACAGATGAGGGGATGATGGAATTTCAATCGCGCAGCGCCCCGGACGCGCTTGAGGTGCGGCTGGCTGGTCGTCTTGAGTTCACCGATCATGACCGGCTGCGGGACATCATTGACGCGTTGGACGGCGCGAAGCCGCGCCGCTTCGTGCTGGATCTTTCGACGCTGGAGTTCATCGATTCCGCTGGTCTCGGCATGCTGCTGATCTTGCAGGAAGAGGCGGAGCAGCGGAACGTCAAGATGATTGTCAGCGGCCCCCAGGGCGACGTAAAACGGTCCATAGACCTCGCCAAGATCGGCGAGATCGTCACCATCGAGCCGTGAGGCGTTGGCATGGACACGATCCCGTCGCCGTTGCGTCCCTTTTGTGTGATGCGGGATCGTATTCCGGCCGACATGACGGCGCGGGTCGCCGCCCGCTTCGACGTCAGCGGTTTTGACGCGGTCGATGACGGTGACGCGGCGGCCTGGGCCGAAGCCTTGCTGGTGGAACGGGCCGACCGTGACCGGCTGCGCGAGGCGTTTCACCGCAACCCGTTCCTGACCGTCGAGTTGGGGGAGGGCGGGGACGAACCCGCCGCCCTGATGGAAGACTGGTCGGGCGCGCCAGCGGTGGAGCCGGGCTTTTACCTGTCGTTGACCACCGGCACGGCCTATGGCCTGCAATGCGCCGTTCTGGTCTGCGACGAGTTGACGCGGCGCGGCGCGCTGACGGCGGAGCATCGCCCCAACGTCGAAATGTGTCTGCACGAGGCCATCGCCAACGCCATCGTGCACGGCAATCTGGGAATTTCCAGCGCCGCCAAGAATCAGCCCGACGGCTATCGCGTGTTTGGCCAGATGCTGCGCGACCGTTTGGGCGATCCCGACATCAAGCGGCGGCGAATCGATATTTTCTGCCGTTGGAACGCCTCGACCATCGCCGTCGCCGTGGTCGATCAGGGGAGCGGTTTCGACAGCGCGACAACCGCGTCGGCCGCCGACGGCAAGGCGCGTTCAGGCCGGGGGTTCGTGTTCATGCGCGCGCTGGCCAGCCGTGTGGCGGTGACGGACGGCGGACGCTGCACCGTTTTGCATTTCGACGTCTGACGAGCCTGTTGTATGGCCATTTCGCTTTCCGACTGCCGCGTTCTCATCGTTGACGACAACGAGTTCAACCGAAAATCCCTGGCTTTGGTGATCCGGCGGGCCGGAATCACGCAGATCGCCTTCGCCGAAAATGGGGCGGAGGGGCTGAAGGCGGTGGACAGTTTTCGGCCCGATCTTGTGCTGCTCGACGTCGACATGCCGGTGATGAACGGGTTGGAGATGTGCGAGGCGCTGCGCCGCAACGCCACGCACGAGGAATTGCCCGTGCTGTTCCAAACCGCCTTCGACAGCGATCAGGAGCAGGTCCGTTGTTTCGAGGCGGGGGGCAGCGATTTCATTTCCAAGCCGATCAAGCCCGGCGAATGCGTGGCGCGGGTCCGCCACCAGTTGGAAAAACGCAAGCTGTTCAACGATTTGGCCGCGTTCCGCGCGCGGGTCCAGCGCGAGCTGGCGCACGCGCGGGAGATGCAGCATTCGCTGCTGCCGGAAAAGCGCCGTCTGACGGCGGTGGCCGAACGCTATGGCCTGACGCTCGACGCGCATTTTGAAACGTCGTCGGAGTTGGGCGGCGATTTCTGGGGGGTCTACCCGCTGGACGACCGGCGCGTCGGCTTTCTCATCATTGATTTCGCCGGTCATGGCATCACGGCGGCGATCAACACCTTTCGGCTGCACACGCTGATTGATCGTTTCCCGATGCGGGATTCCGCCCCGTCGCAGTGGCTGATGCAGTTGAACGGGGCGCTTAAGGACGTGCTGCCGACCGGGCAGTTCGCCACCGCCTTTTTCGGCGTTTTGGACCTGACCACCGACACGTTGACCTTTTCAGCGGCGGGGTCGCCCAACCCGGTTCTGGGGGTGGGGGGCGACATCCGCCTGCTCGATTCAGCGGGGTTGGTGCTGGGGGCCTCGCGCCGGGCGCAGTATGTCGATCAAACGTTCCGCCTGCCGCGCGGGGGGTTCCTGTTCCTCTACAGCGACGCGCTGATTGAATGCTGGGGCGACGAGCATGGCCCCATCGGTCAGACCGCCGTGCCCGATTTCGTCCGCGCGGCGCTGGACGTCAACCGGACGCACCCGCTGGAGCCGATGATGGAACGTTTCTACGCGCGCACCCGTCAGCCGTTGCGCGATGATCTGACGGCGGTGTGGATCGCGCGCCGGGCGTAAACAACCCGGCGCGGTGGACGGCTGTTACGAGGTGGCGCGGCGGCGGACCACCCAGCGGATGCTTTTGAAGGCGATCCACAGACCACCGATGGCGGCGGCGCTCAACAGCAGGATTTTCGGGCCGTTCTCGCCGATGGTCGCGGCGGCTTCGCCAAACATGTAACCGGCGCCAGCAAACGAGCAGGCCCAGATCCCAGCGGCCCAGAAGTTCCAGAACAGGAACTTGCTCCAGCGCATCTGCGACGTGCCGATGGCGACCGAAGCGATGTTGCGGACGCCATAGAGGAAACGAAACATCAGGATGAAGGCGACGCCGTAGAGTTCCACCCAGCGCAGGGCGCGGTTGGCGTGGGTCTCGGCCGATGGGAAACGGGCCAGCGCCTTGCCGCCCCAGCGGCGCCCCAACCAGAACCAGACTTGATCGCCCAGAAAACTGCCGATCCACACGGCGCCGATCAACCAATACAGGTTGATGATGCCAATCTGCGCGCCCATGCCGCCGAAGATAACAAACGTCTCACCCTCAAAAAACGCCCAGAAGAACGCCAATGGGTAGAAAGCGTTCCCCCATTCCTGCAACCAATTGATCCAGTCCAAAGCCCCCTCCGGGAGACGACGCGCAAGACTCTGTTGCCGTCCTCAAGGCCCCTTGCGCGCATTATTGTGCGGTGCAGAGCATAGAAAACGGAAGATTGCGCATCATGGCATAGGAGCGGACAGCTTGTCCCGTAAACTTTCTTTCATAAGGCGGGGCTGACGCCGTGGTTCAGGAATCGTCGCCCGACAATTCGCCCACCACCTGACGGGCGGCGCGCAGCAGCACCGGGTTCGGTTCCACGACGGTCGCGTCCGGATCATCGGAATCGGCGGGGTCGCGGTCGGGCAAGGCGCGGCGCTTCAGTTCGCGCGCGGCCTCAATCAGCAGATGACTCAGCTTTTGGTCGGGCAGAGCTTGGACCAGGGCGCGCAGTTCCGGGTTGGACAGAGCCGCCGGGTCGAAGGGCGGCGGCGGTCCCGGCGGGGCGAGGTCGAAACTGGCGGTGACGGGGGCGGGTGGAAAAGCCGGGCGGTTCGCTGGCGGGGGAAGGCGCGCAGGCTCCCGCACCAGATCGACCGCGACGGGGGCGGCGATGCTGGTGACGCGGCTGCGCCGGGGGTTTTTGCGCACCCGGTCGGTCATCGGCAGATCGGTGAAAAGCAGGGGCTGGGCGGTCATCCGTTCACCCGCAGTTTGCGAAGTGTTCCCTTTTTATTCTATGAACACCCCCCTGGCTGTCGAGTGAAATCGACGCCCGCAGCGTGATTTTTTGACGCGGGCGCCGCGTCACCCCATCCGCTCGACGGCGCGTTCGGGGCGCAGAATGGGCGTTCGACCAACACGGCGCACGGACAAGAGCTGTCGGTCCACCGTGACCAGCCAATCGGCGTCGCTGGCCAGGGCGACGGCGAGGAACATGTCGTCTTCGGGATCGCGGCAGAGTCGGATGTTGGGAGCGGGCGCCACCAGAGTGATTTCGCTGGCGATGGCCTCGAAAAAGCGCCGCCGATCCGTCATCGGCTGGTAGCGCTCGAAATTTGGGCGCGTCAGGACGGCTTGCAACTCAGCCAGCGTCGCGGCGCTGCCCAGCAGGCCACGGTCGGCGCGCACCCGCTCGACACAGCGGCGCAGCGCGTCATGACGGCGCGCGGTCGATCCGTTCAGCAGGGCGTAGGCCACCAGAATGTTGGTGTCCAGGACGGCGCGCACCCGTTTGGTTTCCGTCGGGCGGGAGGGATTTCTGACCGAAAGGTCAGTCTCCGTTAATTTTTCGTCACCAACCATTGCCCAAACCCGCGCCTTTTCTTGTGAGCCCATAAAATTTGCGTTAAGAACACAGGATTGTGTCAACAGATCATTAAGGGCGGATTTTTCGGCATGACCACGATCCTTATCGTCGACGACAGTCGGCTGGCGCGCAACATGGTCGCCAGCGTCATCACGTCGTTGCGGCCGGACTGGACCATCGTCGCCGCCGCCAGCGGTGACGAGGCGCTGGAGGTCATTGGCGAGACGGTCCCGGTGGCCGCCATCGTCGATTACAACATGCCCGGCATGGACGGTCTGACGCTGTGCGAACGGCTGAAAGAACGCTTTCTGGGGCTGCACATCGGCCTTCTGACCGCCAATGTTCAAGACACCTTGAAGATGAAGGCGGAGGCGCTGGGCGTGCGTTTCATCGCCAAGCCGATCACCTCGGACAAGATTCGCGAGTTTCTCGCCGCTGGCGGGCAGTGACGCCGATGGCCGCCGACGACCCGTTCCTTTTGGACAGCGACGAGGCCGACGCGATCGCCGAACTCTTCAACATCGGCATGGGGGAACCGGCGGCGGCGCTGAGTTCCATGTTGGGGGAAGAGGTTCAGCTTTCGGTGCCGTCCTTTGCGGTGTCGACCCGCGCCCGCATCACCCGCGATCTGGCCCCGGACATGAAGCCGCCGGTCTGCGCGGTGCGCGGTGAATTCGTCGGCCCCTTCACCGGCGAAGCCATGCTGATTTTCCCGGAGGAAGGCACGCTGGCCCTGGTCGGTCGGCTGGTGCCCATCGACCCGGCGGCTGATGGGCCGGGGGAGATGGAGCAGGACGCGCTGACCGAGATCGGCAACATCATCCTGAACGGCTGTCTGGCCAGCCTGTCGAACCTGATCGGCGGCGAGATCGCCGGGACTGTTCCAGGCTATGGCGCTGGGAAGGCCGAAGAGGTCATCGGCTCCGCCGAGGATCCGGTGTTGTTCGTGCGCATCGACATGGCGCTGGCGGCGGGCGACGCCCGTGGTCACGCGCTGTTCCTGCTCGACATCGCGTCGCTGGACGCGTTCCGCGAAGCGATCCGCCGCACCATGGCGAATCTCTGATCGAAAGGCGCGTCTCTGACGAGGCGCGTTTTGGCGTTGGAAAGAAAAAAGGCCGGACGCGTGGGGCGGCGTCCGGCCTTCAGTTGCGGGGAATCAGGGGGCCGATTCCCTGCTGGGGCAACCGCTCAGAAAGACAACCCTGGTCGCGCGCTCTTTACGCGGCGACGCTTTCCAGCGCCGGATAGTCGGTGTAACCCTTGGCCCCGCCGCCGTAATAGCTGGCGCGGTCCGGCTCGTTCAGCGCGGCCTTGCGGGCGAAGCGCGTCGGCAGATCCGGGTTGGCCAGGAACTGTTCGCCAAAGCTGATGGCGTCGGCCTCGCCCTTGGCCAGCGCCGCGTCGGCGGCGGCGTGGCTGTAGCCGCCGTTCAGAATGATGGCGCCCTTGTAGACCGCGCGCAGAGCGGCGGCGACGTGCGGCACGCCGTCCGCCGGGGCCATCGGGTGGCCGGGCAGCCCTTCGATCACATGCAGATAGGCCAGATTGAAGCTGTTCAGCGTCTTGGCGATGGCGGTGAAATGGCCCAGCGGATCGCTGTCGCCCATGTCGTTGAAGGCGCCGGTCGGCGACAGCCGCAGCCCGACGCGGTCGGCGCCGATGGCGTGGGTGGCCGCCTCCAGAATCTCCAGCAGGAAACGGGCGCGGTTTTCAACGCTGCCGCCATACTGGTCGGCGCGGTGGTTGGTGCGGTCGCGCAGGAACTGGTCGATCAGATAGCCGTTGGCCCCGTGAATCTCCACCCCGTCCAAACCGGCGTCGAACACCGCGCGCTTGGCGGCGTCGGCGAAATGGCGGACCAACGCGGGGATCTCGGCGGTTTCCAGCGCGCGGGGCGTCGGGAACGGCTCCATCCCCTGGCCGGTGTAGAGCTGCCCTTGCGCGGCGATGGCCGACGGGGCCAGCGGCAGGGCGCCGTTGGGTTGGAACAGCGGGTGCGAGATGCGTCCGGTGTGCCAAAGCTGGGTGACGATGCGGCCACCGGCGGCGTGCACCGCTTCGGCCACGGCGCGCCAACCCAATGTCTGCGCGTCGGTGTGCATGCCCGGCGTGTTGGGATAGCCCTGGGCGGTGTCGCAGACCTGGGTCGCTTCGGTGATGATGAGGCCGGCGCTGGCGCGCTGGGCGTAATATTCGGCGTTCAGGGCGGTGGGCGCGTTGCCCTCGCCAGCGCGGCTGCGGGTCAGCGGCGCCATGATGATGCGGTTGGGCAACTGGATCGCGCCCAGTTGCAGGGGCGTGAACAGGTCGGGCGTCTGGGTCTGCGGGGACTGGCTCATCGGGGCGTCTCGCTGGCTGGCTGGTGTATGTATGTGAGTACATACTTGATCGAAGCCCTACCCCTTGTCAAGTATGCATCGACATACTTATTATCAACGGGTGGGGAGCGCGGTGGCTCCCCCGGAGGAGGATCATTCTGTGGATGAGGGTTCAGCGCCGGTGGACGGCTGTTGCGGCGGCGAGGGCGCCGGGCGCAAACGCGACCGCGAAGCGACCAAGGGCGCCCTGCTCGACGCCGCCAAGATGGTGTTCGCCGAGCGGGGATTCGACGCCGCGACGACGCGCGAGATCGCCGGGCGGGCGGGCGTCAACGAACAGCTCATCCAGCGCTATTTTTCCGGCAAAAGCGGCCTGCTGCTGGCGGTGGTCGAGCATTATTGGCGGCAGGAAACCGGCGGCTGCGCCCTACCGCCGCCCGCCGACGATCTGGAAACCGATCTGGCCCATTTTCTGACGGCGCAACTGGCGCACAGTTGGCAGTGCCGCGACTTCACCCGCGTGGTGTTGGCCCGCGCGCTGGTCGATCCGGCGATCGCCGATGAAATGAGCCGCGCCCTGTCGCAGAGCCGGATCCCCTGCCTGATGAAACGGCTGGAGGTTTTCCGCGACCGGGGCGACATCGCCGCCAACGCCGATCTGGCCAATGTGGCGGCGGGCATCGCGACGCTGAGCTTTGGCCTGGGCTTTCTCGATCAGGTGGTGTTCGGGCGCGACAACGATCGGGTGTTGGCGGTGGTCACGACCCTGGCCCACACCATCGCCCACGGCCTGACGCCGCGCGGGTAAAACGGAAAGGGGCGGGAACCGGCTGGATTTCCGCCCCGCGCTCCCCTGGAGGCTACGGCATTCACACATCTTTTTCTTGCTGCAACCAATTGAAATGAAAAAGATTTTCCGTCATCCCCGCGCAGGCGGGGATCCAGAGTTTGCCAGACGAACCCTATGGGTAAGTCTGGATTCCCGCCTTCGCGGGAATGACGGAGAAAAGTTCTTTTTCTTCCAATGAGTTGCCTAAACCGAAGATGTGTGCATCCAGTAGCCCCTGGGCGTGGCTGTTAAACCGGCGATCCCAGCAGGCTGTCCAACGGCACGAAGCGGTCGGCCATCTTGCGCGCCTCCTCCTTGTGGACCTTGAAGGTCTTTTCCGCGATGGCGGTGGAGACGACGAAATCCTGGTACGCGCGCTCCAGATGGACGCGGTAACGGTCGGCCATGCCGGAATCGTCCAGACCTTCCAAGCCGCCGTCGGCGCCGAGATAATCGTGGAAACGTTGCAGGATGTGCAGGCGGTTCACGTTGACCACGCGCTGGTCGTAGCCGACCTGAAAGAAGCGCAGGAAGTCTTCCGCCGTTTCCAGATCGTCCAGATCGTCGGTGAAATCGCTCATCTCCGGGGAACTCCTTACGCGTGCTGTTGGGTGGAGGGGGAGGGCGCGCAGCCCTCTTGATCGCAGAGATTGCCGCAGGATTCGCAGGCTGCGCCGTCCAGCCGGATTTCCGACAGGTTCAGCGAGGACAGCGGCGCGCGCGCCATCTCAGCGGCGGTGTGGGCTTCCAACCGGGCTTCGATCCGGTTGATGTGGTCGATCAGGCAGGCGATGGCCTTGCCGACCGGGTCGGGCATCAGGTGATGCTCCAGATCAATCCCGTGGGCGCTCAGATGGGCCTGGGCGTCGGGGCGGACGATGCGGCCGGGAATGCCGACCACGGTCATGCCGCCCGGCACGTTTTTGGTGACGACCGAATTGGCCCCGACCCGCGCGTTGACGCCGACGGTGATCGGGCCGAGGATTTTGGCCCCCGCGCCGACCAGCACGCCGTCTTTCAGCGTCGGGTGACGCTTGCCCTTGGTCCAGGAGGTGCCGCCCAGCGTGACGCCGTGGTAAAGCGTGACGTCGTCGCCGATCTCCGCCGTTTCGCCGATCACCACGCCAGCGCCATGGTCGATGAAGAAGCGTCGCCCGATGGTCGCGCCGGGGTGGATGTCGATGTTGGTCAAGGCCCGGCCCAGATAGGACAGGAAACGGGCGGGCCAGCGCAGGCCGCGCCGCCACGCCGCGTTGGCGATCCGGTGGGTGGCCAGCGCGTGGATTCCCGGATAGCAGGTCAGCACGTCGAACAGGTTGCGCGCCGCCGGGTCGCGGTCGAAGACGCAGGCGACGTCCTCGCGCAGCAGTTCGATGACGCCGGGGGCGCTCATCGTCTTGTCCAGATCGGCGTCGATGGCGGCCATGCGTGATCCCTCATCGGTGCGAAGCCCGCTCAATGCCGGGCGGCGGCGTGGAAGGCGCGCAGCTCGTCCGGGGTGGGCGCGCGTTTGGCGCGGGTGGCGAGCGCGCGCACCTGGGGCAAGACCGCGCGCGCCGTGGCGTCGTCGCAGGGCAGGCCCAGCCGGTCGAAGGCCATCTTCACCGCCGCCGTGCCGGAATGCTTGCCCAGCACGATGCGGTGCTCGCGGCCAACCTCGGCGGGGTCGACATTCTGGTAGGTGGCGCGGTCGCGCAGCAGGCCGTCCACATGAATCCCGGCCTCATGCGTGAAGACCGCCGCGCCGACGATGGGTTTGTTGACGGCGACCGGGCGGTTGGACGCGCGCTCGACCAGATCGGAAATCACCCCCAGCGCGCGGGTGTCCACGCCGCTGTCGATGCCGTAGAGATGCTTGAGCGACACCACGACCTCTTCCAACGGCGCGTTTCCGGCGCGTTCGCCCAACCCGTTCACCGTGGTGTTGACGTGGGTGGCCCCGCCCAGCAGGGCGGCCAGCGAGTTGGCGTTGGCGAGGCCCAGATCGTCGTGGGCGTGGATTTCGATTTCCAGGTCGGTGGCCCGGCGCAGCCGTTCGACGCAGGCGCGCGTCTGGAAGGGGTCGAGCACGCCCAGCGTGTCGGCGAAGCGGAAGCGGCGGGCGCCCGCCTGCTGGGCCACAATGGCGGCGGCGACCAGGAAATCCATGTCGGCGCGCGAGGAATCCTCGCCGCCCAAACTGACCTCCAACCCATGGTCGCGGGCGGTCTTGACCATCCGTTCGATCTCGCCCAACGCCCAGGCGCGGCTGCGTTTGAGCTTCTTGGTGATGTGGATGTCGGACACCGGCATCGACAGATTGACGAAGCCGACGCCGCAGGACAGCGCCGCCTTCAGATCGGCGTCGTGCATGCGGCACCACACCATCAAACGGCCCTTCAGCCCCAGCCCGGCGACGGCGCGGATGCCCTCGCGCTCCTCCTCGCCCATGGCGGGGATGCCGATTTCCTGTTCGGGCACCCCGGCGGCGTCGAGCGCGCGGGCGATGGCGATCTTCTCATCCAGCGTGAAAGCCACCCCGGCGGTCTGCTCGCCGTCGCGCAGCGTCGTGTCGTTGATGGTCACGGTGGGCATGACGGAGCTTCCCTGTGTTGGGCGGATGGCCCCCTCCCTAACCCTCCCCCGCTGCGCGGGAGAGGGAACTGCCGCCGCCCTTTGCAAAGCTCCGGCCCCCTCTCCCGCGTCAGCGGGGGAGGGATGGGGAGGGGGCGATGGGCTGAGGGAACGTGGCTAAGCGCTTTGCGTGTCGCAGACCGGGCCGGGAACCCGACCCGACGGGGTGTCGTCGGGCGGGGTGTCGGGGCGGATCCCCGACCCGGACTGCGATCCCTGTGTTTGCAAATGACCGTTCAGAAAAGGAGGTTCACGAATAGACCGGCGCGAACTCCTTGGGCTTGGCCGCGCCCTGTTCCCAATAGGGCGACAGGCTGCGCAGCTTGGCGATGATGCCGGGAACCACCTTGATGACGTGGTCGATCTCCGCGTCGGTGGTGTCGCGCGACAGGGAGAAGCGGGTCGCCCCGTGCGCGGCGGTGTAGGGAACCCCCATCGCCCGCATCACATGGCTCGGCTCCAGCGAACCGGACGTGCAGGCCGATCCCGAGGACGCGGCGATGCCCTCTTCGTTCAGCAGCAGCAGGATGGCCTCGCCCTCGATGTACTCAAAGGCGACGTTGCAGGTGTTGGGCAGGCGGTTGTCCGGGTTGCCGGTGACGAAGCAGGCGGGGACGGCGGCCAAAATCGCCTGTTCCAGCCGGTCGCGCTGCGCCTTCACCCGCGTGTTTTCCTCCGCCATGTGGGTCAGGGCCAGATGGGCGGCGGCGCCCAACCCCACGATGGCCGGGGCGTTCTCGGTCCCGGCGCGGCGCGAGCGTTCCTGATGGCCGCCGCGCAGCATCGGGCGAAAGCGCAGGCCGCGCTTGACGTAGAGCGCGCCGATTCCCTTGGGCGCGTGCAGCTTGTGGCCGGACAGCGACAGCATGTCCACGGCGCTGTCGGCGAGCTTCATCGGGATCTTGCCGACCGCCTGCACCGCGTCGGTGTGGAACACCGCGCCGACCGCCTTGGCCATTTGCGCCAGCTCTTCAATCGGGAAGATCGTGCCGGTTTCGTTGTTCGCCCACATGATGGAGACGATGGCGACCTGATCGGACAGCGCCGCCTTGTAGGCGTCCATGTCCAGATTGCCTTTGCCGTCCACGCCGATGCGGTGGATTTTGTAGTCGCGCTTCTTTTCCAGATAGTCGCAGAGCGCCAGCACAGCGGGGTGTTCGACCACGCTGGTGACGATCTCGCGCTTTTTCGGATAGGCCTCGATGATCGACAGAATGGCGGTGTTGTCGCTTTCCGTCCCGCCGGAGGTGAAGACGATCTCGCTGTCATGCGCCGCGCCGAGCAGCGCCTGAACCTGCTTGCGCGCCCATTCGATCTTGCCGCCCACCGCCGCGCCGAAGCCGTGCATGGAGGACGGGTTGCCGAAATGCTCGGTGAAGAGCGGCAGCATTTCCGCCAGAACCTCGGGATCGACGCGGGTCGTCGCGTTGTTGTCGAGGTAGATTCCGCTGTTGGGGATGGTCATGGCGTCACGCTCCGGCTGGCATCAGAGAGGCGGGCTTGACGCGGACGAACTCGCCGAGCTTTTCGACCAGCTTCATCTGCACGCCCATCATGGTTCCCGCCGACTGCGAACAGCCCGAACAGGCCCCGGTCAGCCGGACATAGATGTCCTTGCCGTCGATATCGACCAGTTCGACGTCGCCGCCGTCGCGCTGGATCTGCGGGCGCATCTCTTCAATGGCGCTGAGGATCGCCTGCATGCGCTGGACGTTGGTCAGCTTGGGCGCGGCGGCGGGTTCGGCCTTGGCGGCCAGCGGCTGGATGGCGTCCAGCCCGACCACACCCTTGGGCGAATGTTTGGTCGCGGGCTTCAGCGCGCCGGTCTTGGCCATGACCGCTTCGAGAACCTCTTCGATCTTCTCGTGGCAGGTCTGGCAGGAGCCGCCCGCCTTGGTGTAGTGAGTCACTTCCTCCAGCGAGGTCAGGCCGTTGACCGTCACCGCGCGTTCGATCATCGCGGCGTCGACGCCAAAGCATTTGCAGATCAGCTCGCCTTCCTCATGGTCGTCCACCCATTCCTCGCCCTTGTAGTTGGCGATGGCGGCGCGCAGCGCCTCGGCCCCCATGACGGAGCAATGCATCTTTTCCGGGGGCAGGCCGCCCAGATACTCGGCGATGTCGCGGTTGGTCAGGACCAGCGCCTCGTCCACCGTCTTGCCGATAATCATCTCCGTCAACGCCGAGGAGGAGGCGATGGCCGAGCCGCAGCCGAAGGTCTGGAACTTCGCGTCCTGGATGATCTGTGTGTCGGGATCGACCTTCAGCATCAGGCGCAGCGCGTCGCCGCAGGTGATCGAGCCGACCTCGCCCACCGCGTTGGCGGTTTCCAGCACGCCGGAATTCTTCGGGTTGAAGAAATGTTCCTTGACCTTGTCGGTGTAGTTCCACATGTCGCTGCTGCCTTTCCGTGGGTGCGCGCCGTGAGGAGCGTTCAGTGCGTGGAGGACGAGCCGCAGCCCGAGGACGGGCCGCTGGAGGAGCAGGAGCCGCCCGCCCCGCCCGCCGAAAAGGATTTGCCGCAGCCGCAACTGCTGGTCGCGTTCGGGTTGTCGAACTTGAACCCGGCGCCCTCGATTCCCTCGACGAAATCGACGACCACGCCGCTCAGAAAGGGCTGGCTGTTGGGATCGACGAAGATCGTCACCGGGCCGAAGCGGAACACGGCGTCGTCGTCGCCCGCCCCGGCTTCCAGCCCCATCTGGTATTTCATTCCGGCGCAACCGCCGTCCGTCACCGCGATCCGTAAACCGGCGGCGCCGCCGCCCGATTTCGCCAAGACCCGTTCCAGGGAAGACACCGCCGCATCCGTCAGAGTCACCATGTCCCGCCTCCTCAAAACGCGCCGCCGGGGACGCCGGCCAATCTGGGTTTGAGTAAAGCAAGAGACGGGCCAACTGATAAATCATTGAATTTCAACGATTGTCAGGCTGGCGCAAGTCCGACAATGTTGGCGTCACGCACGGGTTTGTCGGGTTTTGGGCGTGTCGGATTCGCGACAGCCGCGACCTTTTGACGCGCAAAAATAATGTGGTCTTTCGTCGCGTCCGCCGCCGGTTCATGCTGGGGCGTCGTCGGCGCGTCGGATGGTTAGATCACAGAACAGAAGGGACACGCATGGACCAACCGATCGAACTGCGCATGTCGAACGGACGCATGGCGTTCGGCGACGTGCCGGAGCACATCGACCTGCTGCTGCAAGAGGCGGTGCAGGCGCGCGACCTTCCCGACCAGTGCGAGGCGATTTTGTGGCAAGCGCACAAGGCGGCCCCGCGCGTGCTGCCGGTCTATTACGCGCTGTACAAATTCTATTTCAACCGCAAGCGCCTGGCCGACGCCGAGCGGGTGGCCCGCATCGGTCTGGACGCGGCGGCGCGCGAAGGCGGCTTCACGGCGGATTGGAGCCAATTGACGGCGGCGACCACGGATTGGACGGCGTTGGGCGCGCCGCGCTTTTTCCTGTTCACGATGAAGGCGCTGGCCTTCATCGAACTGCGCCGTCACAACCGCGACAAGGCGCTTGGGATTTTGGCGAAGATGGCCGAACTCGACCCCGTCGATCAGGTCGGTTACGGCACCGTGGCCGCGCTGGCGCGCGGGCTGGGCGAGGGGTGAGACCTTTTGCGCGCGCCCGGCGGTGAACCGCTGGGCGCACGCAACGTCAGAGGCTTACGCCCCGAACACGCGCTTGAACACCGTGTCGACATGCTTGGTGTGATAGGTCATGTCGAACATCGGCTCCAGCGTGTCGCGGGCGATGTGCTTGGCGACGTCGGCGTCGGCGGCCAGCAGCTCCAGGAAGTTGCCGCCATGCTGCCACACCTGCATGGCGTTGCGCTGCACCGCCTTGTAGCTGTCCTCGCGGCTCATCCCCGCTTGGGTCAGCGCCAGCAGCACGCGCTGCGAGAAGACCAGACCGCCGAGGTCGTCCAGATTCTTCTGCATGCGCTCCGGATAGACCACCAGCTTGTCGATCATGCCGGTCAGGCGGGCGAGCGCGAAGTCCAGCGTCACCGTGGCGTCGGGGCCGAACATACGCTCGACCGAGCTGTGGGAGATGTCGCGCTCGTGCCACAGCGCCACATTCTCCAGCGCCGGGGTGACGGCGGCGCGGACGATGCGGGCCAGACCCGTCAGATTTTCCGACAGGACGGGGTTGCGCTTGTGCGGCATCGCCGACGACCCCTTCTGACCGGGGTGGAAATACTCCTCCGCCTCGCGCACTTCGGTGCGTTGCAGATGGCGGATTTCCGTGGCCAGATTTTCGATGCTCGACGCGATGACGCCGAGAACCGAGAAGTAGAAGGCGTGACGGTCGCGCGGGATGACCTGGGTCGAGACCGGCTCCACCGCCAGACCAAGCTTGGCGGCGACATGCTCCTCAACGCGCGGGTCGATGTTGGCGAAGGTGCCGACCGCGCCGGAAATCGCGCAGGTGGCGATGTCCTTGCGGGCCTGGACCAGACGCTCGCGCCCACGGGCGAAGGCGGCGTAGTGACCGGCCAGCTTCAGGCCGAAGGTCGTCGGCTCGGCGTGAATGCCGTGGCTGCGGCCGATGGTGACGGTGTTCTTGTGCTCGTAGGCCCGGCGCTTCAGCGCGTCGAGCAATTTGTCCATGCCGTCGAGCAGCAGGTCGGCGGCCTGCGTCATCTGCACGGCCAGGCAGGTGTCCAGCACGTCGCTTGAGGTCATGCCCTGGTGGACGAATCGCGCCTCCGGCCCGACATGTTCGGCCAGATTGGTCAGGAAGGCGATGACGTCGTGCCGGGTCTCCCGCTCGATCTCGTCGATGCGGTCGATCTCCCACTTGCCGCGCGCCCACACGGCGGCGGCGGCTTCCTTGGGGATGACGCCCAGTTCGGCCTGCGCGTCGCAGGCGTGCGCCTCGATCTCGAACCAAATGCGGAAGCGGTTTTCCGGCTCCCAGATGCGGGCCATGTCGGGGCGGGTGTAACGGGGGATCATCGGCACTCTCCGAAGGATGCGGTCCTGAACGACGGCTGTTGAGCGGTTCATAGGGGGGCTTGCGCGCCGCGTGAGGATCGCTCCACCACGCGCGCGCGACCATAGCCGCGACGGCGTCCGTTGCAAAGCCTTGCGAAGGTCTGAAGCGCGGCGCAAAGATGCGGGCGGGTTTCTGAACGTTCGATCAGTGACAGCAGCAATCAGAAAAGCCTTATCAACCTTAAAGAAATGTTCGCCTAGGTTGTGATGGACGGCGCGATTGAAGAAGAGGTTGTCGTCGTGAGGTTTGGTGGCGTCGGGTGACGCGCGCGACTCTCTTTTGCGAGGACTTCTGCCAAAGAGTCGCGCATCAATCGCTTCAACGCGCTTGCGGTTGCAGTCTTGCGGGCATTCAGCAAGAATTGCCGCGCGGGGTGGGCGAGGCGCCGTTTCGCGTGCCAGGGGGGTGTTCGTTGTCTGATCCTGTCGCCGAGTTGGTGCGCGAGCCGTCTCGCTCCTCCGACGAGGCCCGACTTTATCGCTTGCAGTTTCTGGCGTCGCTGTCGCTGGTGACGGTGCTTGTCCTTGGGCTGGGTTTCTATTTCGTCTGGCAGCATTGGGCCGACTTTGAAACCGATCTGCGCCAGTCGGAGGCGCGCGCGCTTCAGGAACAGCGGCAGGCGTTGGAGCAGGAGGTCGAGAACGCCCGCTCCTATCTGGCCTACATGCGTTCGCGCACCGAACCACTGCTGAAAGAGCAGTTGCGCGCGCAGGTGGACGAGGCCTACGCCATCGCCCAATCCGTTTATGAGCGGGAAAAGGGCATCCTGCCCGAAGCGGCGGTGAAGGAATCGATCAAGGAAACCCTGCGTCCGCTGCGTTTTTCCAACGGGCGCGGGTATTATTTCATCAACGATCCGGTCGGCATGACGGTTCTGATGCCGATCGAACCGGCCCGTGAAGGGTGGTCGCCCATCGCCGCGTCCGACGCGGTGGGGAGCAAGGTGATGCAGGAGTTGCTGCGCGCCGCCCACGATCCGCACACGCGTGGATTCGCCCGCTATCGCTGGCGCATGCCCGACGACCCGGATCATATGGTGGACAAGATCGCCTATGTCCGGCGGTTTGAGCCGTATGACTGGATCATCGGCGCCAGCGATTCGTTGGCGGCGGTGGAAGCCAAGCTGCAAAAGGAATCGCTCGACCGTCTGCGCTCCTTCCGCTTTGGCGAGAGCGGCTATGTCGGGGTGTTGCGCGACGACGGCAAGGTTTTGTTGTCGCTGACCTCGCCGACGTCGGAGGGGGTGAACGCGCGGGATTTGCCCTGGCAGGTCGAACGCGATCTGGTCCTGCGGTTCCTGGAGGTCGCCCGCAAGGGCGGCGGGGAGGTGCGGTACGATTGGGTTCATCCGGTGACGGCGCGGCCAACGCCGAAAATGGCTTATGTTTCGGCGCCCAGCGTCTGGGGCTGGTCGGTGATCGCCGGATTCTACATCGACGACGTGGCGCGGGAGATGGAGGTCCGGCGGGCCGAAATCAGCCGAGGGGTCGATCAACGGGTGTGGACCACCGTGGTGGTGCTGGGCGTGGCGCTGGCGGCGTCGGTCGGCGTGTCCTGGCTGGTCACAGGCTGGATTCGGCGAATCGTCCGCAAATACCAGAGCAGCATGCGCCGCAGCGACACCATGCTGCGCGAACGCGCCCGCCAGCTCTATCTGGCGAATTTCTTTGTCGATCATGTCTCGGAAATCGTCGTGCTGGCCGACGCGAAATTGCGCATCGCCTACATCAACCCGTTCGGCTGCACGGCGCTGGGCGGGACGCTGGAAGATCTGGTGATGGGGCAGGCCGACCTGCTCAAGCGCTTCGCCGACGATCAGGACGACGCGTCCAGCCATTACGAAACCATCTACCACACCCCTGATGGCCGCGCTCTGGAACTGGAGGTCACGGCCAGCCGCATCGCCTATGAGGGGGAGACCTACTACTCCGCCATCGCCCGCGACATTTCTGAACGCAAACGCGCCGAGTGGGAGTTGCGCCTGTCGGCCAAGGTGTTCGACAACGCCGCCGAGGGCATGTTCGTCACCAACGAACGGAACCTGATCGTCGCCGCCAACGACGCCTTCACCCGCATCACCGGCTACAGCCGGGAAGAGGCGATGGGGCAAGATCCGAAATTTCTGCGGTCGGATCGTCAGGACGCCCAATTCTTCGAGGATTTGTGGGCGCAATTGCGCAAGAACGGTCATTGGGCCGGCGAAATCTGGAACACCCGCAAGAATGGCGAGGTGTTTCCGGAATGGCTCAGTCTGAAGGCCGTGGTGAACGAGGCGGGGGTGGTCCTCAACTACATCGCCGCCTTCACCGACACCACCGAGACCCGCGCGCAGGAAGAGCGCATCCGGCATCTCGCCCAATATGATTTCCTGACCGACCTGCCCAACCGCTTCCTTCTGCGTGACCGGCTGGATCGGGCGATGCTCACGGCGGGGCGCCACGGCAACAAGGTCGGGCTGCTGTTTGTCGATCTCGACCGTTTCAAGACGATCAACGACAGTCTGGGGCACCAGATCGGCGACAAGCTGCTGCGCGAGGTCGGATCCCGCCTGTTGGCGACGGTGCGGGCCAGCGACACGGTCAGCCGCCAGGGCGGCGACGAGTTCATCATTCTCATCAGCGACATGGAGACCGCCGACGCGGCGGGAACCGTGGCGCGCAAGGTGCTGAAAAACCTGTCCGATCCCTTTTTGATCGACGGGCATGAGTTGCAGGTCACGCCGTCCATCGGCGTCGCCATCTACCCTGAGGACGGCGCCACCATCGACGCGCTGCTGAAAAACGCCGACATGGCGATGTACGCGGCCAAGGATGGCGGACGCGCCACCTATCATTTCTTCACGCCGGAACTGAACCGCCGGGCGTCCGACCGCATGTGGACGGAAAACAACCTGCGCCGGGCGCTGGCCAACAACGAGCTGGAGCTGTTCTTCCAGCCGCAATTCGCCGTCGGCAGCCGCCGTTTGGTCGGGGCGGAGGCGCTGGTGCGCTGGCGCCAGCCCGACGGATCGCTGATTATGCCCGGTCAGTTCATCCCGGTGGCCGAGGACACCGGCCTCATCCTGCCCTTGGGCGATTGGGTGCTGGGCGAGGCGTGCCGCCGGGCGTCGGAGTTGTTGAAGCATCAGGATCTGCTGATCGCCGTCAACCTGTCGGCGGTGCAGGTGCGCCGCCCTGGTCTGGCGGATCGGGTGGCGGGCTGGCTGTCGGCCTACAACGTGCCGCCGGAGGCGTTGGAACTGGAGGTGACGGAAAGCGTTCTGATGGACGATTCCGACGTGGTCGCCGAAACCTTCGCGCAACTGCGCGAAATGGGGGTGCCGTTGGCCATCGACGATTTCGGCACCGGCTATTCCAGCCTCAGCTACCTCAAGCGCTTTCGGGTCGACAAGCTGAAGATCGACCGCTCCTTCGTCTGCGAATTGAAAAGCGACGACCCTGACAGCGGGGCCATCGCCGAGGCGATCATCGGCATGGCCCGCTCCCTGCGCATGCAAACCCTGGCCGAAGGGGTGGAGACGGAGGAGCAGTTCACCTGTCTGACGAATCTGGGCTGCGAGCAGATTCAAGGCTACCTGTTGGGTCGTCCGATGCCCTACGACGATTTCGTCACCTTCCTGAAGAGTCAGGCGCTGGTTCCGGAAGCGGCGGAGGTGGCCGATTGAGGGGGTGTCCCCTTTGACGGTCGGCCCTTTGACGGTCGCCCCTTTGACGGTCGATGGAACCGCTACAGCAACCGCTGCGCCTTGAAGCTGGTGTGTTTGCCGCCTTTGCCGATAATGAGGTGATCGTGCACCGTCAAGCCGACGGCGTTGGCGGCGCGCACGATCTCCTTGGTCATCTCGATGTCGGCGCGGCTGGGGGTGGGGTCGCCCGATGGATGGTTGTGGACCACTCCAGATGATTTTATAATGTTCTGAAATCGCGTGATTTTTTCGATTTCGTCAGTAGCTGGTGCCGGGGAGTGGGGTATGTCCAGGATGCTTGATCGTGATCGTCACGTCTGATCCCCGACACGTTCATTGAGTCGCTTGGATGCACGGCAGTGCACTCTATTCCTTTCGTCCCAGGCTTCAAGCTCCTCGATCGGATAGAGAACGGCCTTTCCGATCTTCACGAACGATGGTCCAATTCTCATGGCTCGCCAATTGCGAAGCGTCCCCACGGACACACCTCCACGATAGCGATCACTGACCTCTTCGGGGGTTAGAAACTTGGTCTCTGACATACTTCCTCCTGCTACCGGCGGCGCTTCGACGTTGTTCCGCCGATCATGAGTAATGGTCGAGCGCTTGGTTGTTCCTTTAAGTGGGGCGATCACCCGGATTCACCTCCGGGCTCGCCGATTCGTCGCGGCTCACGCTGCTGCACGGAAATGGATGCGACATGAGCACGCGGGAGGGAAGTCCCGTTTGAGGGCGTAGGGAAAGAGGTTGCCTACGGCTAAAAATCGGTCGGTTCGCGCGCACAGGATACACGATTTCATGTACGCGAGACTGCGGTGTGTGAGCTGATGTTGTGGACGGGGCGTTGATGAGATGGGCGCTCCCCGCTTTTGGTGAAAGCCCCCATTCTGGAGTTGCCCTGGAAAAGTGGAGAGCCTTTTGCTTTGGGCTATGCGGCAGCCGGGAGTATCCGGAATTTCGTGCTCGGCGGGGTTATCCTGAGATTGGAGGAGCCCCTGCATGGCACGACGCAAAGAGCCCGTTATCCCGGACGCGATCCTCGACCAACTGCTGGCCGGTGCTGACGCCAAGACGGCGTTCGATCCGAACGGCTTGCTCGACCAGTTGAAGAAGGCGCTGACGGAACGGGCGCTGAAGGCGGAACTGGATCATCACCTTACCGGTGACGAGAGCGGCAACCGTCGCAACGGCTACGGCCGTAAGACGGTGCTGACTGAGAGCGGGGCGATGGACCTGTCCATTCCGCGCGACCGGACGGGAACGTTCGACCCGGCGCTGATCGCCAAGTACCAGCGGCGTTTCCCCGGCTTTGACGAGAAGATCATCTCGATGTACGCGCGGGGCATGTCGACGCGGGAGATCACGGGACACCTGCGGGAGCTCTATGGCATCGAGGTGTCGGCCGACCTGATCTCCACGGTGACGGACGCGGTGATCGAGGAGGTGACGACCTGGCAGAACCGGCCTCTGGAGGCGACTTACCCGCTGGTGTTCCTGGATGCCATCCGGGTCAAGATCCGGGACGAAGGCCTGGTGCGCAACAAGGCCATCCATGTTGCCATCGGCGTGCGGGCCGACGGCGCCAAGGAGGTGCTGGGCCTGTGGATCGAGCAGAACGAAGGCGCCAAATTCTGGCTGCGCGTCCTGAACGAGCTGAAAAACCGCGGCGTGGAGGATATCCTTCTGGCCGTGGTCGACGGGCTGAAGGGCTTTCCCGAGGCGATTGCCGCCGCCTATCCCGAGACGATCGTCCAGACCTGCATCGTCCACCTGCTGCGCCACAGCATGGAGTTCGCATCCTGGAAGGACCGCAAGGCGATCGCCACGGCGCTGAAAACGGTCTACGACGCCATCGACGACAAAGCCGCCGAAGCAGCCCTGACAGCCTTCGAAGACGGGCCCTGGGGCGGAAAGTACGCGGCCATCGGCAAGGCGTGGCGGCGGGCGTGGCAGGAGGTCATTCCCTTCTTCGCCTTCCCCCGCGAGGTCCGGCGCATCCTCTACACCACCAACGCCATCGAGGCCTTGAATTCGAAGCTGCGCCGGGCGGTGCGTGCCAGGGGGCATTTCCCCAATGACGAGGCCGCGCTGAAGCTCCTATTTCTCGTCTTGAACCGCGCCGAGAAAGACTGGAAAATGCCACCGCGGGAATGGACGGCCGCAAGGGCGCAGATGGCCGTCATCTTCGGCGAGCGGTTCGCAAAGGCGATGGAAGCCTGATAATTACCCGCCCCGCCGAGCACGAAATTCCGGACACTCCCGGCAGCCTCGAAATCGCATGGGCTTTTGTAGCCAAGCGCCGAATGTCGCCGGAC